>CAMYJY010000018.1 GCA_947258835.1 uncultured Pirellulales bacterium | reverse complement strand
TCACGATGGAGCCCAGGTTCAGCGTGCTGTCGGGGTCGGGGACCAAATCGCTGGGGGTGCCACTATTTTCGGGAGCTTTGTGGTCTCGATTGCCCGCGACGATCGAGTTCTCCAGCGTGATGCGTGGGTTGCTCGTGTGGTCAAAGACATAGACCCCGCCCCCAGTGCCCGCCGCCTCGTTGTCGCTGACCGTGCTGTTATTCAGCTTTACTACGTGGCTATTGGAAATAGATTCACGCCAAGTGGGGTCGCCACCCGAAGCGATGCCGCCGCCATGGCCGCCGCTGCTGTTGCCGCTGACCGTGCTGTTGGTGAGACTTACTCGACCGGAAGTCGAGTAACTTTGCTTACCCGTAGCGGTGTAAATACCGCCGCCATGACCTGCACCCGTGGTACTGTTGCCGCTGATCGTGCTGCTGGTCAGCGTTACCGAACCATAACGCGTGCCAATGCCGCCGCCATCCCCACTGCTGTGGTTGTCGCTGATCGTGCTGCTGGTGAGACGCGTTATCCCCGAATCATTAAAGATGCCGCCGCCATCGGCCTCACTGCTGCCGCTCGTGCTGTTGCCGCTAATTGTACTGCCCGTCAGGACGATTGTGCCGGAATAGGTGTACAACCCACCGCCATAGGCATCCTCCCCCGTGATGCTGTTGTCGCTGACTGTGCTATCGATGAGTGTCACCAAACCAGAATCATTGTAGATGCCGCCGCCATGGGCCCCAAAACCCGTGGTGTGGTTGCCGCTGACCGTGCTGCCAATGAGTGTTACCGCACCGGAATCCGTGGCGATGCCGCCGCCGTGCGCCTGATAGCCGTAGTCCGAGTCCAAATAATCGACGGTGCTATTGCCGCTGATCAGGCTATCGGTAACGGTGAGTGCGTCGTTTGATCCAAAGCGGATGCCGCCGCCATCCTCGGAGAAGTCGGGTCGTTTGATCCAAAGCGGATGCCGCCGCCATCCTCGGAGAAGTCGGTGGTGCGTCCACCGGTGATGGTCAGGTTCTCCAGCGTCAGATCGCCGGCGGGAGACGAAAAGTTGAACACGCGGGTGTTGTCGCTCAGCACGTTGGCGTCCAAGCTCGCCGTGACGTCGGTGATCAGCGTGCCAGCTACCAAGATGTCGTCATCGTCCGCGTCGCCGCTGATGACGACTCCCGTCCCCGTAGAGGCATCGATCGTGAGCGTCTCGGTGATCCTAACTTCCCCTTGGGTTAGGCGAATCCGGCTGGCACTACCGCCAGTGAACACACTCGCGTCAAAGGTAATCGTGTCGCTGCCAGAGCGGAAGTTGGCGATAGCGACCGCCTCGCGGAGGGTTAGCTCACCGTGGGCATAATTGCCGTCGAAGGTGTCCACAATACTGGAGACAATCAAATCGACCGGCGGCTCCGCCGGCGGCTCACCCTCCCACAGCTCAACCGCGCCGATGTCGAATCCGCCGACGTTGCGTGGGAAACCACGTTGATCGAGCATTTCTGTTGACGAACCTGTGTTGACCGCCAAGCTATTTGGCTGCAGCGCGTGGGTCTGCGTGGGACCGCCGTATTCCCCCAGGGCCAGTAGGCCGGGATCGAGTGGATTCGAGCTGGTGCCCACTTGGTTGTCATTTGTATCATGGACAATGCCCGTGCCCGCGCTGCTAACGCCAATCAGGTTGTGCGAACTATCGGGATGGAAAGCCCCACGGATATCCGTGGCCGATCCGCCATCCGTGGTGCCGACATTGTCCGCCACAATGGAGTTGTACAGCTCCAATGTTTGGCTGTTGGTTGCCAGAAAGATACCGGCACCAGGTTGGGAGTTGCTGTTGTTGTCCGTGATCGTCAGATTGCGAAAAACATGGGAGCCCGCACGATATGGCGTGGCATAATAGTAAATCCCACCTCTATATTGCGTGCCAATGTTGCCGGAGATGGTACTATTGCTGATGTCGATATCCACGACGTGTGTTAGATTCAACCCACCATCGTACCGTGCTTGATTGCCAGCAACGGTGCTGGAGTCGATCCTCACGGAATCAGCATAGCGGGCGTAAATACCACCTGCGGTATATCCCGCTTCGTTGTTTAAGATCGAAGAACGCTTGACCACGAGGTCGTCCCCGTAGAAGTAAATTCCTCCGCCATACCTTGTAGCTGTGTTGTCATAGACGGTCACGGAATCCAGCGTCAGATCGCCCCGATTGTAGATGCCGCCGCCATAGCTGCTGGAGCCACCCGTGATGGTCAGGTCTTGAATGGATGCTTCCGTATCGGCAGGAACATAAAACACGCGACTGTTGCCTTGAGCATCAATCGTCAATGCATCCTGGCCCAAACCAATAATCTCGACGTCACTGTCTATCGAGAGCTGGCCTCCAGTCAGTTCCAGAGTACCACCAGAGAGGTTTTCCATAAACCGAATCTGATCGACTTCGCCGTGGAGGTCGCCATCATTGGCTGCCACCAGTGCCTCACGGAGAGTGAGCCCCAAGTCCGGGTTGTCGGTCAAGGTATCCACCCACAGCGTGTCCGCAGCGAGCATCTGCCGGGACTCCAAGCACTCCAGCCTATGGCGTCTGTGGAAGCGTGGGCTCTCTTTTGGATGAGACTTTCTGCGTTTGCGGCGAAAGCCAAGTTGGGCGAGCGTTTTATTCCAACAAGAAGGGTAGCTGCGCATGGTTGCGGCTCCAAAGGTAAATACCCGACCGCAACAGCGCTGCGGCCCAAATGGTAAGGCCGTAACCAGGTAAGAAAACGTGCCGACCTGCGGTACCTTCCCACCAGGCGTTGGCCAAACATGCGCGCTGCCCTCGCGCATCCTACAACGTCAGACTCCCAGAAGAGTGGTAGAATACACTCCTCCGTGAGGAGTGCCCTGAACGAGAAAGTCTGGAGAAAAGCACGGGTCGTCCCGCGACGACCCTGGTTCCCCAAAACCAAGTCGTTTAGTTGGCGCTCGTGCTCCGCATGCTAGCAATTTCAGAACAAATACACAACAAAAAATATGAAAAAACATGTTCTAGATACTTTATTTTCCCGCGTCAGGGGGTGCGTCATCTCAGGGACTGGCTCTTGCCGTCCCGCCCGACGGCTGGTGCTAAACCCAGCTGCGCACTGCAGTTAGGACTAAAACAACAGCAGCCCGGTCCTGGGCTCGCCGGGACCGGGCTGCATCGGAAATTTTTCTGGAAAAACTTGCTAGACGGCAGCGTAGAAGCTGGCGAACTTATCGATCGACTGGCACTGGACCTTCGACGCCTGACCGGCCTGACCAAAGGCCACCATGCGGGCCACGCAGACTTCCTTCATCTTGGCCCGGGCTGGCTTCAGGTAGTCGCGGGGGTCAAATTTCTCCGGCGTCTCCGCAAAGACCTTGCGGATCGCGCCGGTGATGGCCAGGCGGTTGTCCGTGTCGACATTGATCTTCCGCACGCCACTCTTAATGCCCCGCTGAATCTCTTCCACCGGCACACCCCAGGTCTGCTTCAGCTTACCGCCGTACTGATTGATGATGTCCTGCAGGTCCTGCGGCACACTGCTGCTGCCGTGCATCACCAAGTGACAATTGGGCAGCCGACGATGGATTTCTTCGATGCGATCCATGGCCAGTACATCGCCGGTGGGCTGGCTGGTGAATTTGTAGGCCCCATGGCTGGTGCCAATCGCCACGGCCAAGGCATCCACACCCGTCTCGGCCACAAACCGCTCGGCTTCCTCGGGATCGGTCAGCAATTGGTCACGCGACAACTTGCCTACCGCGCCGTGGCCGTCTTCCTGCTCGCCTTCGCCCGACTCCAGCGACCCCAAGCAGCCCAGCTCACCCTCCACGGAAACGCCTTGGGCATGGGCTTTCTCGGTAACCTGCTTGGTCACATCAACGTTGTATTCGAAACTCGCGGGCGTCTTGCCGTCCTCTTCCAGGGAACCGTCCATCATCACGCTGGTAAAACCATAGTCGATCGCACTCTGGCACGTCTCGGGACTGTTGCCGTGGTCTTGGTGCATCACAATCGGAATCTGCGGATAGAGCTCCGACGCCGCCAACATCAAGTGTCGCAAATAGTTGTCCTGGGAATAGGAGCGAGCACCCCGACTGGCCTGGACGATCACGGGAGACTCCGTCTCTTCCGCAGCCTCCATAATGGCCTGGATCTGCTCCATATTGTTCACGTTAAAAGCGGCCAGGCCGTAATCGTTTTCGGCGGCATGGTCCAATAAAATTCGCATCGGTACTAAGGGCATCTTGTCATTCTCCTGGAGTTACAATTTCTCGCTCACAGCGACTTCTGTGTCTGCAGAAACGGCCTGTCTCGGCCAGATGGTAGCAAGGTCCGCGGACCCACGAAGATGGTAGGAAATTTTGTATGTGGGGCTTGAATTATAGCACGTAGCGGCAACTCTCGGCAGGGGGCATGGCGGGCGACTGGACAATTGTTAAAGCAAGAAATCGATCACCGGAAGCAAACGATGGCCGGGGCACCTGCCTTCCGGACGATGGCTCGCGTGGGTGGACGCCCCCCCGTTCAAGCCGGGGGCAGGCCCTGCCACCCCCTCGCGGCTGAGACGGCTGAACATACTGGAGCGCTCGGGAAATATCACGCGGTGTGCGAATTTGACACACTTTCGACAGAGGGAAACATTGGGTGGATGCTAGATTCCCGCCTCCGCGGGAATGACGTTGAGATAGGCGGGAATGATGCTGTGAGAGGCGCGGGAATGATGCTGTGAGAGGCGCGGGAATGACGTTGAGAGAGGCGGGAATGATGCTGTGAGAGGCGGGAATGACGCTGAGGTACGCGGCAATGACGGAAGATGCTCCTACGCGCGCGGGTCCTACTCGCCCCCCACCTGAGCTAAGATCTCGCTGTGCGGGACTTGCAGCAGGCGCACCAGGACCAGCTTCAACTCGCTTGGACCACGGAAATCTTCCGTGTGGAAGGCGTAGCCCAAGCTGCCCGAAACATCGGGCAGACAGCCAACGACAAAAATCTCACCAGCTGCCAACTGGGTCCGCATCGCCAGACGATCAAAGCTTTCTCGCTCACGGGACTGAGTCATGAGAAATATCCCTTGATCGCCGCCGGCATAGCGGTTGCGCATTTCGCCATGCTGCAGCTCCGGAGCCAATTCCAGTTGGACCTGTTGTCCAGTCACGGCCGCGGCCCGGAAATTGTAAGCGGCTTCAGCCTGCTGGTAACTGCGGCCATGGACGCCGGTAGCATCACTCAGGAAAACATGCAGGCTCGGACGCAGTTTGGCGGCTTGAATCTTGGCCGTGTCGTGTCGGTTAAGCTGCACCACCCGCCGTGTGACTTGGGGATCGGCGTTGGTGCCAGTGATCACGCGTTCGGGCTCCACCGGAGCGGCCTCGCTTTGTAAGTTCAGCCGCTGGGCCAGCCCGTCAGGCACTGCGGCCCCCAACACACCGGCGCGAAATCCGTTGCGCAACAGCTCATGACGCAAGGCAACATCCAGTCGCATTTCATCCACCGCTCCCCACAACTCCGCGATAAACTCAGCATCGTTGGCAGGAAAACGGACCTGAAAGATCTCTAGAGCAACACTGTCGGGCCCCGTTTCCACGGGCCGTAAGAATGATTGCGGCTCGGCCACATCGGGAACCATGATCAGCGAGCTACAACCGCAGAGCATGGGGACTGCCGCCAGTAGATTCCAAATACCTCGCAAGCCACCGCTCCCTGAGCACAACGCAAAATGAAGGGGAACGGTAGTTGCCAGCGTCTCAGCTGTCAATCCAGGTGCCTGGCGCGCGCTGCCAGCATCAACTTGCTAGCATGCTGGCTCCTGGTCCGCCAGCGCGGCGAGCGAGAACCGGAAGGGGCACAGCCCCACCTATTTGCCCTACGTAGACTTTGGTGAACAACTTGCTGTGGGCTATGGATTCCCGCCTGCGCGGGAATGACGAGAGGGGGCCGCGGGAATGACGAGAGGGAGCCGCGGGAAGACGAGAGGGGGCGGCGGGAAGACGATAGGGGGGCGGTGGGAATGACGACTAGAGTGGGACCAGTTTGGGGGCTGGCCAATGGGTGCCGGTGATCGGTCCGTGCTCAGCCACGAGCTGATCAAAACCACACAGCAAAAAGTCGTAGAGATGCTCGGGGGGGCTGTGTGCGAGCCACTTCTGCGCCAGACGATCCATGTGGGCGTTGTAACTCCGCTGCGAGGACCCGTGGGCGTAGCAGCGTCCCGCGTGCCGCCGCAGATCGCCGTTAAAATCGGGGCTGATATGCCACAGCTCATGCAAAATCGTAGAGAGCTTCTCCTCCCAGGTCGTATCCATAAACCGTGGTAGATAAAAGCTAAGCAAATAAAGATACTCTTGGCCCGCGGAGTCGTGAACAGGATCCACACGGTATCGCCGACCGCGCTGCTTCGCTTGGCGAGCCCCATCCTGAAAACGCAAGGGTGTCAGCGCTGCATAGATCCCGTGGGGCACCCGCTTGCGCGCTCGACATAGATTGAGCGCCACGCGGTCGAGCTGAATATGCCCCAGCTCGGGCAAGCGACGCGTCATGTCGGCACAGAGCCGTCGCATCGCGGAGGTAAAGTCAAATCCGTGACTTTCCATAGCAGTGTCTTGAGAACCAGCGGATCTCCTCGTCATTCCCGCGAAGGGGCCCCGCGAAGGGGAAATGACAAGGAACCACAGCGAAACAACGCGACGACGAACAGAAACTTATTTTTCGTTGGTTGATTCTTTTCGTTGGTTGATTCGTAGTGGACGTTGTTTCCGTTGTTTCGTCGTGGTTCAAAATTCTCAGCAAGTGATCAAGGTGGGGCTGCGCCCAGCCTACGACTCGCGGAGGTGACTGGATTTCCACCTGCGCGCGAATTACTTCTCGCCTGCAGCGGAGGAATCGTCTGCCGCTGGCTGATCAAGGCCTGCGGGCTCCTCCGCGTCCGCAACCTCGGCGGAAGATGATGCGGTTTCCGCTGCTGCGACCTCTGCAGGCGGTGCCTCGTCAAAGGCCGGCCGCTGGCTTTTTTCTACCACTCGATCCCGCACACCGACAAATTCTAAAATCGCTTGGGCACCCGCATCGCCCAGGCGGGGTTGTGCCAGGCGAACAATCCGTGTGTAGCCACCAGGTCGATCAGCAAACCGCGGCGCAATCTCGTCAAACAAGATCCCCACGGCCTGCTTGTCACCGATCAGCTTCAGACAGCGACGGCGGGCTGCCACCGCCGGAGCCATGGCCTGGTTCCAGGCCTGCCAGCGATCGCTGGCTCGCCAGGCCTTCCACTCCTCACTATCACGCTCGGCCGAGGTTTCATGCTCGGCAGCAGCCGCCTGGGCGGCCAAACTGCGGCGGGCAATGGTGATGCATTTCTCCACCAAGGGCCGGACCTCTTTGGCCTTGGGCACCGTGGTGATGATACGGCCCTTCACCTTGGGGGCGTTGTCATCAAATTCGGCATCCCGCTCGGTGAGCAGCAACGCACTGGCCAGATTTCGGAGTAGAGCCCGTTGGTGGCTCGGGTTGCGGCCCAGCGTACGGCCTTTTCTGCGATGTCTCATGGTTCAACACCCTTACCTTCATACGTTGGCCGCGGGGCTGGGGACTCGCATGCCCAAATGCAGACCCAACTCGCGTAACTTCATTTGAACTTCTGCCAAGGTCGTTTCGCCGAAATTGCGGACCTCCAACAATTGGTCTTCGGTATGGCTTACCAAATCCCGCACCTGCATGATGTTTTCCGTCTCCAAGCAGTTCCCGGCCCGCACGGACAAATTCAGCTCGGCAATGCTCATGTTGAGCTTGGCTTCCAAGGCGCTGTCGGCACCACTGAGCGAGCTACCACGCGAGGCGGAATGCACTTGCGGTCCCAACTCGGTGTACTGCACAAAGGGCGTGAGGTGCTTCCGCAAGATTTTGGCCGATTCAACCAGCGCCATTTCAGGATTGATCGAACCGTCTGTTTGAATCTCTAGCGTGAGCTTGTCGTAGTTGGTCTTCTGACCAACGCGGGTCTCATCAATCATATACCGCACCCGCGTGACGGGGCTGAACACGGCGTCGATCGGAATAATGCCGACCTCTTGGATGTTGGCCCCATGCTCGGTCGCCGGCACATAACCGCGTCCGTTTTCCACCACCATCTCAATCACAAACTCCACATCATCCGTCAGCGTGGCAATGACCAATTCCTTGTTGATCACCTCCACCGACTCATCCCCCTCAATGTCGCCCGCGGTCACTACGCCCGCGGTGCGACGCTCCACCCGCAGCACCTTGGTCGAATCACTGTGGTTCTTCACCACCAGTGACTTGATATTCAGGACGATATCGGTCACGTCCTCCAAGACACCGGCAATCGTGGTGAACTCGTGCAGCGCGTTGTGGACTTTAATTTGGGTGACCGCACTGCCCTCCAAGCTGGACAGCAAGATACGACGCAAGCCGTTGCCAATGGTCGTGCCAAAACCGCGCTCAAAGGGCTCTGCCACGAATTTTCCGTAACTATTTGTCAAAGTTGACGTATCGCAAGCCACTTGACTTGGCAATTCCAGTCCACGCCATCGAACGTGCATCAGATACCTCCACCCTTCACGGTAGTTCCCGAATGATTACTAATGTTGGTTGTTTTGCTTGCTCAAGAGCACTTCATCGTGGGCCCGGCTAGCTCTCCGCCCCGGGGCTGCCCCGGAATGCCTCAACCCGGAACGCCAAGCATCCGACCCCGTTGCGGACGACCCCGTTGCGGACGACCCCGTTGCGGACGACCCAGTTGCGGACGACCCAGTTGCGGACAACCCAGTTGCAGGCAACCCAGTTGCAGGCAACCCAGTTGCAGGCAACACCGCCCGGCAATCGTTTATTAACGTGACAACAATTCCACCACCATGCCGACATCGACAGGCAATGTGATATCCTCTTTGGCCGGCAGGCGACTGACAATGATTTCCTGCAGGGACGCATCCACGGTGAGCCAATCCGCCGCCTGACTATCGGCATTTTCCAGATAGCCTCGGTAAAGATCCGACAGGTTCTGACGACGTTTGACGTGCATCACATCCCCCACGCGCACCTGATACGAGGCGACGTCGGTCCTTCTGCCATTCACCAAGAAATGCCCATGGCTAACCCCTTGCCGCGCTTGCGACCGAGTTCTTGTAAAACCGGCCAGCCGCACCACGCTGTCCAGACGCGACTCGCACAGGAGCAGCAGGTTTTCGCCCGTGTTGCCAGTGCGGCGTTTGGCCTGCTGGAATAGCTTCCGCAGCTGGCGTTCGCCCAAACCGTAGTAGTATTTGATTTTCTGCTTTTCACGCATGGCTTCGCCATAGGTGGAAAGCTTGCGGGCACGCAGAGCCATACCCGGCGGGCTGGGCTTCCGCTCCATAGCGCGGGTGGCACCGACGTTCTCGAAAATCACTGCGCCAAGACGGCGGTTAATACGTGCGCGGGGACCTGTGTAATGAGCCATGACTCTGTGTTACTGGTGGATGATGCGGATAATAAAATTTGCTCATGAAGAATGGCAACTTGCGGGACCAACGGGCGATACGCCGCCCCTACACGCGGCGCTTCTTCCGCGGCCGGCAACCATTATGGGGCAACGGCGTCACGTCTTCGATCGATTTGACTTTTAGCCCCGCGGCCTCCAAGGCCGTGATGGCGCTTTCGCGACCACTTCCAGGCCCTTTGACCTGCACCTGGATATCCTTGACACCAAACTTGCGGGCCTTTTCAGCGGCCTGCTGGGCCGCGCTTTGACCGGCAAACGGGGTGCTTTTGCGGCTCCCCTTGAAACCACTGGTTCCAGCACTCGCCCAACACAAGGTATCTCCCTTGGTGTCGGTGATCGTGACCTGCGTGTTGTTGAAGGTCGCCGAGATGTGGGCCACGGCAACAGTCACATTACGACGTACTGTCTTTTTCTTACTTTTCGTCTTGGTCTTGCTTGACTTAGCCACGAAGAACTCCCAGTGATGTGCTAACTTCCCCCAAGGACGGGCGTACCCGCCACTTGTACCTCTCTCAGCGTTGCCGCTTATCTCAGATCTTTCACGCCTTTCTTGCCAGCCACGGTCTTTTTGGGACCCTTCCGTGTGCGGGCGTTGGTCTTGGTCCGCTGACCACGCACCGGCAGTCCCCGACGATGACGCAATCCACGGTAACACGCGATATCACGCAACCGCGAAATGTTTTGGCTCGTCTGCCGCCGCAGCTGCCCCTCCACCACGTAGTCCTTGTCGAGGAGGGCCGCCAGACGGGCCACCTCGTCTTCCCCCAATTCGCGGGCACGCAGCTGGGGATTGATGCCTGCCTTATGGCATAGCTCACGAGCCGTCCGCGGCCCGACGCCATACAAATAGGTCAACGAAACAACCGCAGGACGGTCGGCGGGGATATCGACACCTAGCAAACGGGGCATCTTACATGAACTCCGTAATAAAACGATCTAACGAGGCCCGGGCCTCGAACCAATGTGAGCTACCGCTCAGAAGTCATTGGCCCGCTCCCGATGGTCGCTCCAAAATTTGACTCAAATACGACGAATTTCGCCCCCTAAGGAAACTAACGAGGCCCGGGCCTCGAACCAATGCGAGCTACCGCTCGGAAAGCATCAGCCCGCTTCCGTTGGTCGCTAAAATTTTGACTTCCATACAACAGTTGGTTTATCTCAGGGTCTCAACTTATAACCGGACACACTGCCGCTGTCCAACCACGCGTCGCGCGCTTGGCTGTGGCGGCGCCGGGCCATTTAACCCTGCCGCTGTTTATGGCGGGGGTTATCGCAGACCACGCGAACCACACCCTTGCGACGCACAACTTGACACTTGTCACACATTCTTTTGACGCTGGTTCGAACCTTCATCGTGACCCTCCCACTGCGGGGAAAATTTTAGTGCGTAGCTGTTTGGGCGGCGGGCACCGTGCCTGCCTTTTTTCCGCCACAACTCACGGCAATGCGGACCCGACTGCCTTACCCGCGGGCGATACGGGGCTACGTTGCCCGCCGGGCAGCAACCACCTGCCGCTGTGGGGAAACATAGCAGTATAGCCCTTGACAGGCCCCTGCTTCAAGGGCTGCCGGGCAGGTTTTTTACTCAAAGTGAAAACAGGTGTCCCTAGTGCTGGCCGGTTTGGGCCGGAAAAGCCCACTCCATGGACGTCCGGGCCAGTACTTGTTGTGAGCCGCCGTGCTGCGGGAAGATGGTCTTACTTCCCAAGCTTTAACGGCTTCCTGGAAGCCTTGTTTTCAGTTTGAGTTTTTTCCGCCGGCAAGGCCCGGCGGGTCCATGGACTCAGCGGGCGCGGGAGCGGTCGTGAGGGCTCGGGGGCCGTCCTCGGTCACGGCCACCGTATGCTCAAAGTGGGCACTCCGCTGGCCATCGGCCGTAACCTGGGTCCATTGATCCCGCAACATTTTGACCTGTTTGGTCCCCACGTTGACCATCGGCTCAATGGCAATTACCAGGCCTGGCTGGATATCGAAATCGCTGCTACCACTCAAGGATCGGCTGCGGAAATTGGGGACCTGCGGGTCCTCATGCATCTGGCGGCCAATGCCATGCCCTACGAAACACTCCACGGTAGCCAGCCGGTGGTCCGCCACATACTGTCCCATCTGCTGGGCAATCTGACTCCAGCGATTCTTGCTGGCCAACAGCTCAATGGCCAAATCCAGCACGCCGCTGGTGACGTCGAGCAGCTGTTGGGTTTGCGGGTCCACCGCACCAATGGGATGCGTAATCGCCGCATCGCCGCACCAGCCATGCAGCCGGCAGCCGGTATCAATGCTGACAATATCTCCCGCCTCCAGGGGTCGATCATCCGGTATTCCATGCACGACCGCTTCGTTCACGGACATGCATGTCACCGCCGGAAAAGCCGGCTGCCCCCGCATGGAATTGGGGTAGTTTTTAAACAGCGGCTCCGCGCCAATCTTCTCAAAATAGGCTTCGATGGCCGCATCAATCTGGCGCGTTGTATTCCCGGGAACCATCAAGGGGGCAGCGATTTGATGCGCCTGCCACACGGCCAACCCCGCTTGGCGCATGAGCCCAATCTCCCGTTTGGATTTCAATTCAATGCGATGTGCTCTGTCACGTTTCATAGGAGCTCCTCCACCACTTGCCGCAGCCGCTGGAATACCTCGTCCACGCTGCCGACCCCATCCACCACACGCAACAATCCCCGCTGCCGGTAATAGCTGTGCAAAGGACAAATCCTCTGGTTGTACTCTCGGAGTCGATGCAGCACGACTTCGCGATCATCATCCGAGCGGCCGCGAGCCGCGAGCCGATCGAGAATCTCTTGGTCGGGTACCTGAATTTCCAGGACCACGCTTAAAGGACGCCCCAGCTGCTCCAGCCAGGTATCCAGGCTGGCCGCCTGATCCAACGTCCGCGGAAAGCCATCCAAAATGTACCCATCATGACTTTCCGGCGCGGCCAGGCAATCGAACACAATTTTTTCCACGAGGGGATCGGGGACCAGGTCCCCCGCCGCCATGCATTCCCTGGCTTGCTCCCCGATGCTGGTCCCCTGCTGGCAGGCCTTCCGCAACATCGCGCCAGTCGACAGGCTGGGAATTTTTAGGTGGGCGGCCATCCGCTCCGCCTGGGTTCCTTTACCAGCACCTGGTGGTCCTATGAATACAATTTGCATGATCGCACACGAAAAACGTCCTAGAAACCTCCACCGCCCCCAGAAGATTTTTCCAACAATCCAGAATAGTTCCGCATCACCAAATGACTGTCTATTTTTTGCACCAAGTCAAAGGCCACGCTGACCGCGATCAGCAGCCCCGTTCCGCCATAAAAACTGGCCACCATGGGGGAGACCCCGATGGAACTGGAAATAATCGTCGGGATAATCGCCACCAGGGCCAAAAACCCGGCACCCACGTAGGTAATGCGAAACATCACTTTCTCTAAATAATCGGCCGTGCGTTTACCCGGTCGGTAGCCAGGAATAAACGAGCCGTGATTCTTCAGGTTCTCGGATACATCCTTGGGATTGAAGGTGATGGCCGTCCAGAAGAAACAAAAAAAGTAAATCAGGCCCACATAACACAACACGTAGCCAAAGGAATTCATGGCAAATGCGGTGCTGGCCCAATTGAAGAACGAATCCCAAAACCCGTTCTTCTCCCATTGCAGTTTGGCCAATTGCGTGAACAGGATCGTCGGCAAGAGCAGCAAACTGCTGGCAAAAATAATCGGCATGACGCCGGCCTGATTGACCTTCAGCGGCAAGTACTGCCGCGTACCACCGTACACTTTGCGTCCGCGGACGTGCTTGGCACTTTGCATGGGAATCCGCCGCTGCCCCAGCGTGATGTACACCACTCCTACCACCACTGCCACAAACATGGCAGCCAGCATGAGCAGCTTTTCAATCCCCAACTTGCCGCCAGGACCCCCCCCCAAGGCCAGTGTGGCCTGCTTTAATAGGTCGTACCCTGCCCCGGGCATGGCCGCCAGGATACCGGCCATAATCAACAGGCTGATGCCGTTACCGATCCCATACTCGTCAATTTGTTCACCCACCCACATCAAAAACACGGTTCCCGCGGTCATGGTGAGAATGGCGACCAACCACCACCCCCAACCTAAGGCCTCCGTCTCCGGGTTGAGATACACAGGATCAACAAAACCCGACGGGACGACGTAGCTTTTCACATAAATTATGCTTTGGATGACACAAATGAACACGGTCGCGTAACGGGTGTATTCATTGATCTTTTTACGCCCAGCTTCGCCTTCTTTTTGCAGTGCTTCCAGCGGCGGATACACGCTGCCCAGCAATTGGAAAATAATCGAGGCCGAGATATAGGGCATGATTCCCAGGCCAAAAATGGTGACTTGGTTCAGCTGGCTAGCACTGAACACAGCCACGGCCTGCAAGACATCGGCCATGCCGCCCGTTTGTCCGGCCGCCGCCTGGACACGCTCGGGATTGACGATGGGCAGCGGGATCTGGAATCCCAACCGGTAGATGGCCAGCAACCCCAGCGTCAGCAAAATCTTTTGGCGGAGTTCGGGAATCTGCCAGACAACGCGAATTTTTTCCCACATGGACCTTATCCTTAAGACACGAGCGGGCACACACCGCTTTGCTGTTTCAATAAGCCCGACTTGTTAATAAGTCCGGCTTGCTACTGAGCACGCTTCTTTTGGGTAACCGTCGTTTTGCCGGGCAGAATCACGGCCTCCCCACCCGCCTGGGCAATCTTCTCCATAGCCGACTTGCTGAAACGATGGCCAGAAATTGTCAGTTTCTTACTCAGCTCACCATCGCCTAAAATCTTCAGCAGATCAAAGCGACCCCGGGCCAAGTTTTTGGCGGCCAACGCCTCCAAAGTGACCGCTTCGCCGGCCTGAAAAGCGGCATCGATTTGCCCCACATTCACCACCGCCACCGTCTTCCCCCAGCGGTTGTTAAAACCGCGCTTGGGAACTCTCCGCACCAGCGGCATGGTTCCGCCTTGGAACGTGGGATGGCTGGAGGAGCCGGCCCGAGAGCCCTGGCCCTTGTGGCCGCGGCCAGCCGTTTTGCCCTGCCCCGAGCCAATACCTCGACCCAGACGCTTGCGTTTTTTATGGCGGGTAACCCCGCGATGGACATCGTTCAAAATCATGACAGGGTCACTCCGCGAAGTCGTTCTACATCAAATCGGGGCCGCATCTGCTCCAAGGCGGCAAAAGTCGCTTTGACCAGTGTCACGGGATTGTTGGAGCCAAAACTCTTGGTCAGGATGTCCTGGATGCCCGCCGCTTCGCACACGGCACGCACCGCCGCGCCGGCAATAATCCCGGTACCGGGTGTCGCCGGCACCAACACCACCCGCGCGGCGCCATAACGGCCAATCATTTGGTGGGGAATCGTGGAATCTTCCAGGGGCACGGTGACCATACTGCGGGTCCCCTCCTTGACAGCCTTTTCTACACTCGGAGGCACTTCATTGGCCTTACCATAGCCCCACCCCACCTTGCCCTTGCCGTCTCCGACCACCACCAGAGCAGCAAAGCTAAAGCGACGACCGCCCTTCACCACCGCCGCGCAGCGCTTGATTTTGACGACTTTTTCAGCAAATTCGCCGCTCCGCTTTTCGTCCGACTTTTTTTCGCGTCGCTTGTTTCGTGAACCCGTAGACACGTTCGACTCCCGTGAAATGGAAATTAGTGCGTCTCCCAACCAGGTTTCTCGGTGAGCCGCCGCGGTGCGGAAACGGGGGCTATTTTATCGGGCTTTACCGGCTTCATGGAGGCCTCATTTTCAGTTTGAGTTAATTAAAATGCCCGCTGGCCGGCTAAAATTGCAAACCTGCCTCGCGTGCCGCGTTGGCCAAGGCCGCCACACGGCCATGATATTTGCTACTGCCACGGTCAAAACATACCCGCTGCACACCTGCCTGGGCTGCCCGATCGGCGATCGTCTTGCCCACCACCTCCGCCGCCTCGGCGTTGCCCCCATACTTAACCTTGGGAGCTAAATCCTTATCGCTAGTCGACGCGCTGACCAGAGTCTTGCCCGCGATATCATCGATGACCTGCGCCAAGATATTGCGGTGACTACGCGTGATGCAGAGGCGGGGACGATCCGCCGTGCCACGCAGCCGCTTCCGCACGCGAAAACGGCGTCTTTGGCGTTGTTTGTCAATTGCTTTTTGATGATCCATGAAAAACTCTCTCTCTCAACAATCCCACGCGTGTGTCGCCCAGGCCTGCCCGCCGAAGTTGAATGGTACGCCGAAGTTGAATGGTACGCCGAAGTCGAATGGTACGTCAGCTCTCCCTGACTGGGCCCCGCGACAACGTCGCGTGCGGACCACTCTATTTCGCGGCCTTCCCTGCTTTGCGACGAATTTGTTCGCCTTCGTAATGAATGCCCTTGCCTTTGTAAGGTTCCGGTTTGCGGACGGCCCGCACCTCGGCCGCGAATTGACCTACTTTTTGCTTATCGATTCCCTTGATGACCACATGCGTCTGATCCGGGCAAGTCACCTCCACACCCGCGGGAATTGTTTTGTGAATTTCGTTGGCAAAACCGACACGCAGCTGCAACACGTTTCCCTGAACGGCGGCCAAATAGCCCACGCCATGAATCTCGAGTCGCTTTTCGTATCCGGTTGAAACACCAACCACCATATTTTGAATCAAAGACCGAGTCAGTCCGTGCAAGGCGCGACTTTGACTCTGGTCATTGGCGCGTTGGACGACAACCGTCCCGGCTTGGTCGTCGACCGTCACCGTCAGTTCTGGTCGATGGCTCCAGACAAGCTTACCCAGCTTGCCCTCCACCGAGATTTCCCGATTGGCAACGCGGACCTGAACACCCGCGGGAATCGTGACTGGCTTTTTACCGATACGTGACATGTTTCATTTGGCCTTCAGCTATCGGCGGTCGGGACCGAACGGCTCCTCGCCGAGCGGTGACTGCCTCTCCTACCACAATTCACACAAAACTTCGCCGCCCAGCTTCTTTTGCCGAGCTTCACGATCACTGATCACACCACGACTGGTACTGATGATCGAGATCCCCAACCCATTGAGAATCGGCCGCAAACCGTTGGCACGACTGTAGACCCGGCAGCCAGGTCGACTCACCCGTTTGATATGCCGAATCACCCGCTCGCCGTTGGGGCCGTATTTCAGCTCCAAACAAAGTCGCTTGCCCGGACCACGCACTTTAGCACCGGCGTCCGCCTGACTCCCTGGAGCCGGTGGTTCCTCCTCGCGCCAATCCCAGATGTAACCTTCGCGCTTGAGCACTTCGGCAACACCTCGTTTAACTTTCGAGTGCGGCATTTCGACGATCGGCCGTTCTACGCTCACCGCATTGCGAATGCGGGTCAGCATATCGGCGATAGGGTCGGTCATCATCTCGTTATTGTCCCAGTGACTACTAAAAGGGTCTCGTTAGTACGTTGTTTTTCACCACACTGGATCGTGCCAGGCTGCTGGAGCCCACACCACCCGCTGTTTTTGTCAGGCTGGGGGCTTCCACCGCGCCCCAGCCAACAAGCCTACCAGCTGGCCTTCTTCACACCCGGTATCAATCCCTTGTCGGCCAGGTTGCGAAAACAAATACGGCAAATTCCAAACTTGCGGTACACAGCACGCGGCCGACCGCAAATCTGACACCGTGACTCAATGCGCGTGGAAAATTTAGGGGTCTTTTCCGCCTTGGCGATTTTTGATTTGCTAGCCACCTGTCTTGTCTTATCCTTTCGATAAACTTCGTCTGCGACCAAGCCCCGCACAGGGGCCCAAACGCGACTTGCGGCAACCCATCTCGGTGCTGTCCGCTACGATTTTCTGGAGTACCCGTTCATTGGAAATGTCTCTGTTGAAAAAATCGACTACTGCTTATTCTCGGCCGTTTGGAAAGGCATGCCAAAACCGGCCAGCAATTCGCGTGACTCATCGTCCGAATCGGTGGAACAGCAAAAAGCAATATTCATCCCCTGGGGGCGAAGATATTTGTCCGGATTGAGCTCGGGAAACACCAGCTGTTCATTCAAACCCAGGCTGTAGTTGCCATGCCGGTCAAAGGCTTTTGGGTTCAGCCCCCGAAAGTCACGCACACGGGGTAAAGCCAAGGAAATCAAGCGATCCAAAAATTCATACATCCGCACACCACGCAAGGTAACCTTGCAACCAATCGCGTAGCCCGCCCGCAACTTGAAGTTGGCCACGGACTTGCGGGCCCGGCAGATCATGGGCTTTTGACCCGTGATTTCCGCCATGGCCGCAGTGGCTTCCTCAAGATGCTTCTTGTCCGCGATGGCACTGCCCACCCCCATGCTCACCACAATTTTTTCCAGTTTGGGCAGCGACAGACGATTTTGGCGTCCGAGCTTCTCCGCCAGCTGGGGGAGAAGCTCATTCTCGTAGCGTTCTTTCAGTCGAGCAGTCATAGTGGTTCGCGTACTTTGTGCTACTAACGATTGGAATTCTAATATTTACAACAATTCAAGCGCCCAACGGAAGCGGGCAAACACCTTCCGAGCGGTAGCTCGCATTGGCCGGCGGCACTGCCGCCCTCGCATTGGCCGGCGGCACTGCCGCCCTCGCATTGGCCGGCGGCCCCCGGTCAAGCCGAGGGCAGGCACCTGCCGCCTTATTTCTGGGCGTGGGACGCATGGGCTGGTGCGATTTCGCCAGCACTCGCGCCGCATTTCTTACAAAAACGTTCTTTGGCACCCTCCGGGGAAAACCGCGCGCCCAGTCGCGAAGGACTGGAGCAGGACGGACAGACATACATCACATTGGAAAGCTGGATGGGCATCTCTTTGCTCAAACGCCCCCCTTGGGGATGTTTTTGACTTCGCCGCACGTGCTTGTACACACGGTTGACGTTTTCCACCAAAGCCTTGCCCTTTTCCCGATCAACCTGAATCACGCGGCTGGTCGTGCCGCGATCGGCTCCGGCAATCACTTCGATCGTATCTCCAGTGCGAATCAGCATGCTAGATCACCTCGTTGGCCAGGCTGACAATTTTCATAAACTTCCGCTCACGCAGCTCCCGCGCTACGGCCCCAAAAATACGCGTGCCGCGGGGGTTGTTGTCTTTATCGATCAGCACGACGGCATTGGTGTCGAAGCGTACGTAGCTCCCATCGGCCCGCCGCGTGGGGGCTCTGAGCCGGACGATCACGCCACGGACCACCGTCTTTCTCTTGACTTCACTGCCAGGAATCACACTCTTAACGCTGCAGACAATCACGTCGCCAATCCGCGCGAAGCGACGACGGCTTCCCCCCAACACCTTGATGCACATCACCTCTTTGGCACCCGTGTTGTCAGCCACCGCCAAGCGACTTTGCATTTGAATCATCGTACTACTCTCAAAACCTAAGTGTGCTCATTTTTGCTGCCCGCAGCCTCGTGGCTCCCGCGACTGGCCAACGCCAAGCCCTCTGGCATCTACGACTCGACCTTCTCACCACCTGCCTGCTCTTTGGCCGCGGCACGCATGGCCGCAATATCCACCAAGCGGCTTTTGGCAACCACCCGCACCAAATCCCAACGCTTGGTCTTCGACTTGGGCGGACATTCGACAATTTCCACCGTATCGCCTGTGTGCGACTCGTTGTGCTCATCATGAACATGGCAGACGGTCCGGCGTTTAATAAACTTTCCGTACTTGGGATGCCTGACCAAGCGGTCAATTTCCACACGGCGGCATTTGTCCATCTTGTCGCTGGCCACGACACCAATGAGTTGTTTTTTGGGCATGTTTTATTTTCCGGATGGCACCGGTTGCAGGGAGGCCTTGTTTTCAGTTTGAGTCTTCAGCGGTCGCAGCGGTTGTTTTCTCCGACTTGCTGGCCCTCTGGGTCTGGATCGTCTTCACCCGAGCCACCAACCTTCGTGCCCGACGCAACTCACTCGGTGCGTCGAGTCGGTCCGTTTGTGCTTGGATGTGAAAGCGAAACAAATTGTCGGTTGCTTCTTTCAACGTGAGCGCGAGCTGCTCATCACTCATTTCGCGAAGTTCACTGGCTTTGTTCATCTGGCGCCTATTTACGTTTGACCATTCTGACTGCTACGGGCATCTTATGGGCCAAGCGGGCAAAACAAATCTTGGCCTGCTCTTCCGTCACGCCAGCTAATTCGTAAAGGATCGTGCCGGGCCGCACCGTGGCAGCCCAATAATCGGGCTCCCCCTTGCCTTTGCCCATACGTGTTTCCAAAGGGATGGAGGTAATGGACTTGTGCGGAAAGATACGGATGTAGAGCTTCCCTTCGCCGCGAATGTATTGCTGCGCGGCTATACGTCCAGCCTCGATCGTCGCGGCACTGATCCACCCGCCCTCGTAGGACTGCAATCCGAAGTCACCAAAGACCACTCGGTTGCCACGGGTCGCGTTACCTCTTATACGACCTCTTTGGCTTTTTCTGTGCTTGACCCTCTTGGGCATCAGCGCCATCGATCTCGTCCTCGTACATACCTTGATTGATCCATACCTGGACACCAATATGCCCTTGGGCAGTCTTGGCCTCCACCATTCCGTAGTCGATCTTCGCCCGCAATGTGCTCAGCGGAATCGATCCGGAGATCTGCTTCTCGCGACGGGCCATCTCGGCCCCGCCCAACCGGCCTGCCAATTGAATCTTGATGCCTTTGGCACCGGCTTCCATCGTTTGTTCCATCGATCGCTTCATCGTCCGGCGGAAACTGGATCGCTTGGACAACTGCTCTGCGATATCCTCAGCCACCAATTGGGCCTGCAGGTTGGGATTGGAAATCTCTTCAATCTTGATATTGATTCGACGTCCCACCAAGGCCTGCAAGTCATCCTGCAGCTGCTCAACCTCCTGCCCTTTCCGCCCAATAATCACACCCGGCCGGGCGGCAAAGAGAATGACCTTCACTTCGTCGCGCGTCCGCTCAATTTCAACCTTCGCAATACCGGCAAACTTGTACTTCTTGTGGACGTACTTGCGAATCTTTTGGTCTTCAATCAGGAGCTCCGCGAACTCTTTCTTGGAAGCATACCAACGGCTTTTCCAGCCCAGCATGATGCCTGTACGAAAACCAACGGGATTGACTTTTTGACCCATAGTATTGGAGCTGACGGCAGTTGGTGCCCCGCCAGAACGAAATCCGGCAGACCACCGTGCACCGAGAGCCGACTCCCTATTCGATCGAAATCTTGATGTGTGAAAAACGTTTCTTAATAATGTGCGCCATGCCACGCGCCCGCGGACGAACCCGCTTAAACATCGGACCGCCATCCACGCGCGCATCCACCACCCGCAAACCGGCCAAGTTGGGCGCCCGCTGGTCCTCCGCGTTTCCCATAGCGCTCTTCAGCACCTTCTCCAGCATGCGTGCACCACGCTGGGGCTGGAAACGCAAAATCGCCAAGGCATCATCCACCTTCTGGCCACGAATCAAGTCGGCAATGGGCCGCACCTTGGTCGCGCTGATGCGTGCATGCCGATGGGTTGCTGTATATGCCATGTCTTAAGCTGCCATCTGCGAGCAATGTGTGGCAAGCAAACCCGCCAACACACCCCTCTGGTTACTCATCCAGAAACTACTTACCTTTACCACTGTGGCCACGGAAATTTCTTGTGGGCGAAAACTCACCCAACTTGTGCCCCACCATGTCCTCCGTCACAAACACCTTCAAATGGGCCTTGCCGTTGTGCACCATAAACGTATGCCCGACAAACTCCGGCACGATCGTGCAAGCACGAGCCCAGGTAGTAATCGGCGACTTCTGGCCAGCATCATTCAGCTTCTCGACCTTCAAATACAACTTGGGGTCGACGTAAGGTCCTTTTTTGAGTGAACGTCCCATGATGACTTTCGGCTTTCGGCTTTTCGCTCCCCAGCAGGCAGCGGCCTGATGAGCAGCCAGCCTGTTGTCAAGCGATCAAAATATTATGCTGAGGGCTTTGCCAATTATTTCTTAATGGCTGTTTCTAACGAGCTACTTCTTAATTAACTTCAGTTGTCCATACCGCTTGCTCCGACGACGACGCACAATGGCTTTATTGGAAGCCTTGCGGCGCTGACGGGTCGCCCCGCCCTTGGCGCTCTTGCCCTCCGGGCTCACCGGGTGACGCCCGCCCTTGGTCCGCCCTTCGCCACCACCATGCGGATGGTCGATGGGATTCATCGCGGTACCACGAACATGAGGCCGTCGGCCCAACCACCGCTTGCGACCGGCCTTCCCCAACACGACCGCACTGTGGTCGATGTTGCTCGCCCGGCCCACCGTGGCACGGCACGCCGAGGGAATCCGCCGAATCTCACCGCTGGGCAGCGAAATCTGGGCCCACTCGGCCTCGCGGGCCATCAACGTAGCACTCGTGCCCGCGCTGCGGCACAACACACCGCCCCGCCCGGCACGCATCTCAATATTAAAAATTGTCGTTCCCAAAGGCATTTTGGACAGCGGCAGGCAATTGCCCACCTGGGCGGGAATATCACTCCCGCTCTGCACCACATCCCCCTTCTGCAAGCCATCCGGGGCCACAATATACCGCTTCTCGCCATCCGCGTAATGCAGCAGCGCAATCCGCGCTGAGCGATTGGGATCGTACTGAATGGAATCGACCGTGGCCGGAACACCATCCTTATTCCGCCGAAAATCAATCAACCGAAAACGCCGCTTGTGACCACCGCCACGGTGACGAACGGTAATCTTCCCCTGATTATTCCGCCCCCCAGTTTTCACCAGCGGGCGCAACAAGGATTTTTCCGGCTTCGCACCCGGAGTCAGCTCAGCAAAATCACTGACCGTCGCGTCACGCCTGCCCGGAGTAACCGGCTTGTATTTACGAATACCCATGAGTGAGTAGCGAGCGGGGAGTTTCGAGGCGCGAGCACATGAACTCGCAACTCATAACTGGTAACTCGCGCCTTTCTAAAACTAATGAGTTGCGAGTTACGAGTTTCGAGGCGCGAGCACCTGAACTCACAACCCGTAACCCGTAACTCGTAACTCGCTAAAACAATTCGATGTGATGCTCGGGGTCGAGTGTCACGATGGCTTTTTTCCAGTCTTGGGTGTAGCCAAACCGCATCTTGGTGCGACGTGGCTTGCCCTTCCGATGCTGGGTACGAACTTTTTCAACTTTGACTTCAAACAACTCTTCCACGGCGCTGCGGACATCCCCCTTGGTCGCCAAGGGATTGACCTGAAAGGCATAGGCATTGCACCGCGTGGAGCGATGAATACCCTTTTCCGTGAGCAGCGGCTTAATAATTACCTGGTGCGGCTGCAGGGCAATGCTTGTGGTACTGGGAATATGCTTTGGCATCGCGATTCAGGCCTTATTTGCCCGCTCCACTGGAGGCTGCGGCCCGCTCTTTGATTTGATCGAGGGCCTCGGGAGTGATCAACAACCGCCGCGAAGACAACACACTCAAGGCGTTCAACTCGGCTGCCGGTGATATGGAAACCTGACGGATATTACGGGCACTCTTGTAGACATTGACTGCATGGCCCGCGGTGGCAATCAGCAGCGACTCACCATCGCAACCCAAATGCCGCAAAACGCCAGCCATCTCTTTGGTCTTGGGCTGATCAAAATCCAGCTTGTCAATCAAGGTAATTTCATCGTCGCGAATCTTGGAGGCAATCGCCATCCGAGCGGCCAACTGCAGGGCCTTGCGAGGCAGCGAATACGAGTAGTCCCGATTGCGAATCGCATGAATGTGACCGCCGCCCGTGCGGATACCACTCCGCTTCGAACCGGCCCGAGCATTCCCCGTACCCTTCTGACGATACATCTTCTTGGTCGTACCCGACACCTGAGCGCGGGTCTTGGTCTGGTGCGAACCCTGCCGCAAATTGGCCTGGTACATCACCACCGCATCATGCAGGAGCTGCTTATTAATCCGCGGAGCAAGATCCGTTGGCTCAATGGTATAGGTGCCAACCTTCTTACCCTTGGCATCATGGACTGTGAGTTTTGGCATAACAGGCTGCAGGCCGCCAACCACCGATCAAACAACCGGTGACAGGCCGCCCCCTTATAACTTATTGGTTTGCTGCACGACGACATAGCCGCCATTGGGACCAGGAATGGCCCCGCGGATAATGAGCAGATTGTCCTCTGCTTGAATACGCACAATTTTTTGATTGCGGACCGTACACCGCTGGTTGCCATACTGCCCCGGCATGCGAACGCCCTTGAACAGACGACTAGGATAAGCACTGCAGCCGGTCCCCCCCATGTGGCGATGGCACTTCTTGACGCCATGCGAGGCCCGCTGACCAGCAAAATTGTGCCGCTTCATGGCCCCCGAGAACCCGCGACCCTTGCTGGTGGCAATCACATCCACCGTGGCTACCTCACCAAAGGCCTCCACAGTCACCTGGGAACCCACCTCCAGCTCGCCGGCAGAACCGCGAATTTCCCGCTTAAAACGCTTGGGCTCGCAACCGGCCTTCGCCACAGGCTCGATACCGCTGGCAGCCCGACGCTTACTACGCTTGCTATCCAGCTTGGCAACCTGCCCCCGCTCACTGCGGGCGGCCAGCCGACGCGGCTTATCCAGATAACCCAATTGCACCGCTTCGTAGCCATCACGCTCGGACGTGCGGACCTGCAACACATCGCAGGGCCCCGCCTCGACAACAGTGACCGGAACCACCTTGCCCGACTCGTCGTAGACCTGCGTCATCCCGACCTTACGGCCCAAGATGCCAACCACCGGACTACTGGTACCCTTGCTGCCGGCACCTTTACTGCTATCGGTCATCACACCAAACCCTCACAGGCCCGACGGCCTACGGACTACTCAACTGATACGAATGGGTATTGCTGATGCGGGAGACATCCGCCTCGACGGAGCTTACCCACACAACTTCCGCTGCATATAAAGAGAACTATTAAATCTTGACTAACGAAAAACTACAAACCACCACAAAATTATCGGGGCGGCTCAAATTGCCTGGCGTTGCCATGCTTGCCGCCCGCCGGACACCTCCAACGCGGCCTGAGGCAGGCCCCTGACTCCCCGCGCCGAGCAACAACAGACGGCCACGAGCAACCCAGGATCCACCACATCAGCCCGCCGTGGCCTTAATCTTAATGTCCACACCAGCAGGCAGACTCAGCTTATTCAACGCTTCAATCGTCTTGGCCGTAGCCTGCACAATATCAATTAGCCGCTTGTGAGTGCGGATTTCAAATTGCTGACGCGCTTTCTTATCGACATGCGGCCCCGACAGGACCGTGTACCGCTCGATGCGAGTTGGCAGCGGAATCGGGCCATGAACCACCGAATTGGTCCGCTTGGCCGTGTCCACAATTTCAGCCGCACTTTGGTCCAACACCGAATGGTCGTAGGCCTCCATCCGAATTCGAATCACTTCTTTCGACGCGGGCACAGGAACTCCCAATAAATGAGGTGCTTGGATCCAAAGTTTCAAAGAACAACGCAGCCACTACCAGGAGTGGCGAATCACAAATCTTAAGCAGGTGCCCCCACCCCGTCAATACCCCGCCCCCCACTTTTTCTGCGGGCGGCAGAGCCTGCCCCCGGCTAGAACGGGGGGCCGCCGGCCAATGCGAGCTACCGCTCGATGAAAGTAGCCCGCTCCCGTTGGTCGCTGGCGCTGAACATTTCTGTTTGTAAATGGCTAAGCGGTTTCCACATTCGTGTATTTACCTATGATAGTGGGCTTTCCAGCCAACCACGGACCCGCCACCATCGGCGGCCCAGCCGCCGATGCGTATCACCACCTGGAACGTCAATGGACTCCGCGCCGCCCTGCGGAAGGGATTTGCCCAGGAACTGGAGCAGATTCGCCCCGATGTGCTCCTGCTCCAGGAAGTCCGCGCACTCCCGGAACAACTTCCCCCCGAGTGGGCCAGCCCTACCGGCTGGCACGTGCATTGGAACCCGGCTCAAAAAAAGGGCTACGCCGGCACCGCCGTCTGGACCCGCCAACCGTCACAACTCATCCAAACAGGACTCAGTCCGGCCGACACCGAAGGCCGCCTGACCTATGTCCGCCTGGGCCCGCTGCAAGTGGCCAGCGTCTACTTACCCTCCGGCTCCAGCAGCCCCGAGCGGCAAACGGAAAAAGAACGCTGGATGCGCCGCTTCCGCCCCTGGGCTACCCGCCAACTGCCTGCCAGCGGCCCGGTCATCCTGGGTGGCGATCTCAACATCGCCCATACCCCCCAAGACATCTATTACGCCCAAGGGAACCAGCAGAACTCCGGTTTTTTGCCCCACGAACGGGCTTGGTTCGGTCGCCTGCTCGACTCCGGCTGGCACGACCTAGTCCGAGAACACGCCGGCGATGTCGACGGCCCCTACTCCTGGTGGTCCAACCGGGGCCGGGCTCGTGAACTGGACCGTGGCTGGCGGATCGATTACCTGCTGGCCAACCCGACCGCGCGACCGCCCTTTCGCCAAGCCATCACGCATCGCCAGGCCGGACTCACCGTCAGTGATCACGCGCCAGTCACCATCGAACTGGACGTCTGAGCTTGAACTCCGTCGTTCCATGTGGGTATCAAGACTTGTCGCCTGGATCCGCAACCACCTCGCCCGGCTGCAGCAGCTCGTCCAGCTGCTCACTCGTGGACCCCGCGCCCAGGCGAATCTGCCAGCCACCGCCCATGGCCTTGTACACCGCCACCAACCCTTGGGCCAGCTCGCCCTGCACCGTCGCCAACAGATCCTGCTGGTTGGTCAGTGCCGTTTCCAGAATGAACACGCGGTTAAAATCCGTGGCACCCTCGCGATATTGGATCCGCGCCAAGTCGACCGATCGCGTGGAGGCCTGCACCGCCCCCTGCACATCCACCAGGCGTTGCTGGCCCCGCAAAAAGGCGATAATACCGTCTTCCACCTCCGCATTGGCCTCCAGCACCTGCTGCTGGTAGGCGATGGCCAGCTGCTGAAAACGCGCTTCCTGCACGCGGACTTGATTGGCCAGACGACCATAATTAAGCAAGTTCCAATTGAAACCGGGGGCGACGAAACTGGCGGCGCTGGCGCTTTCAAACAAATCCTCAAAATCCTCGGCTTGGACCTGCACGGCACCCACAATGGAAAAACTAGGAAACAGGTCGGCCACGGCCACGCCAATCAGAGCACTCTGGGCCGCAACTTGACGTTCCGCCCGGCGGATATCCGGACGACGTCGGATTAGATTCGCGGGAATGCCAACCACAACATCCACCGGCGGCGCGGGAATGGGCTGCTCGCCCAGACGCGGGGAAAGATCCTGAGCGGGCAGGCCCAGCAGGACGCACAACAGGTTGTTGGCCTGTCGCAGCTGGACCTCGTACAGCGGGATTTGCTGCTTGGTATTCTGCAAATTAGCCGTCGCTTGAGTCACATCCAGCTCTGTCACCGCGCCATTGCGGAAACGCGACTCACTCAGCTCCAGCGATCCCTGCTGGATCCGGACATTGTCCCGCGCATAAGCCAGACGCGTTTGGGCCACGCGGTAGTTGATATAAGCCTCAGCAGTCTCGCCAATCAAGCTTACCAAGATCGCGTCATAGTCCTCCACCGAAGCGTCCAGATTTGCATCCGCCGCCTCAATTCCTCGTCGAAAACGACCCCACACATCAAGCTCCCAACCCGCGTCAAAGCCAGTCACCCAATTGTTCACCGCACTGGGGGGCATGAACCCCAGACCGGCCAGCCGATTGGTCGGGAACGCGTTCTCACTCACCTCGGTACGGCTATATTCCCCAAATCCCTGTTGGGTCTGCGGAAAAATATTGCCGGCCGCAATCTGCCGCAGGCGCTGGGCCTCCACCACCCGCATGCCAGCCTCGCGAAGCGGTAGATTTTGGCGGTAGGTATCGTCCATCAATCCGTTCAGGATCGGGTCCTGAAACACGGTCCACCACGCGGAATTGTCGGGAAGCTCCTGCCGCACTCGCTCGTCATAGGCATCGATCCACTCGCAGGCCACGGGCGCCGCCGGCTTGCAATAGTCCGGCCCCACCCGGAACCCATTCCGACACCAATTGCCCAGGGATCCCTGGCACCCACTGCTAGCGAGTAACAAAAACGCCAGCCATACGGGCCTCCAAGTCCGCGCCAAAAGCTTGCCTCGTTGCTGCCTCACAAGTCCCCCTCTCCCTCATTCTTCCCTGATCCCGGGTGCATCCCCCCGACACGGCCGCGATAACCACTACGTCAGCTACTAGCCACACAACCGCGGCCATCGGAACTATCGTCACAAATTGCCTGAGGCGACAAAGCCGGCCCCCTCGCCCCGCCAAATCACCCAACCGCTAAAGTCGACCAAACAAAGGTGGGGCTGCGCCCCAGCCTCTCGCCGTTCTCCAGCGTCATTCCCGCGCAAGCGGGAATCTAGACCACTGGCACTGCTACTGGATTCCCGCCTGCGCGGGAATGACTGGAACCCCCTAATACTGCCACATACTGCCACTAAAATCGTTACCAGCATTGGGTGGCACCGACATCTTGTCCGCCAGAGTCGTGACCAACGAGCAAGACATGGTCGGACGTGTGTACGGACAGACCTGGAGTACCTATATTGAACCACTGCCACCATGCTAGCCCGTGGCTGCACTCCTGATCGCGTCCACGTCCACGGCTCGAGCAGCCCCCTGATCCACAGAGGAAGGACATTGGAAATGAGGCGTCAGCAATGCGGGCCTGGGGCCCGCTGCATAAAAATCGAGTGTCCTATCTGGTGCTGGTCCACAGTGCTCTTGCTGTCGATGGGTTGTGCTACGGAAGCACCGATCGTGGAGGAAATTCGCGGGCTGAAGACGATTACCGTCGGCGCGGAAACTACCAGTCAGGTCCGCAGATTCTCGGGAACTGTCCGAGCCATCGATCGCTCGGCCCTTAGCTTTGAAGTCGCGGGAAATGTGCTCAGCGTCCGTGTCGATATCGGTGCGGAAGTCAAGCATGGAGACATCCTGGCCGAACTCGACCAGGAGCCCTATCAACTTGAGGTGCAGAAGGCCGAGGCCGAGCTGGTCACGGCCAAAGCGAATGTGAAAAAGCAGCAAGCGGAATACGAGCGTCAGCAACGCCTGTTTGCCGAAGGCGCGGGAAGCCAACGGCGGCTGGAGCAAGCGGAGTTTGCCTTCCGGGAGTCCCAGGCGAACGTGGATTTCGTCGTGTCCAAACTCAATCTATCCCGGCGCGACCTCCGCAAAACCGTGCTGTATGCCCCCTACGATGGCAGCATCGGTGTCCGTCAGGTCGAACCCTTCGTGGACGTGCAACGCGGCCAAAAGCTGTTTGAGATCGATGCCAAAGGCGACCAGGAAATTGTCGTCGCCATCCCGGAAACCGTAGTGCATCTGCTCACCGTGGGTCTGCCGGTAGCCGTATCCTTTCCCACACTCCCCGGCCAGACCGTCGCCGGCAGCGTGACGGAAGTGGGCACGGTGGCCGGTGAAGGAAATGCCTTCCCCGTGAAAGTGCGGTTGCTGGATCCGCCACCGCGCGTCCGCTCGGGCATGACGGCCGAAGCCAGCTTTGAGCTGCAAGGGACCGGGTTCGCGGGGGGCTACCTGCTCCCGGCCCAGGCCATGCTGCCCAGCTTGGATACCAATCGCGGCTTTGTGTTCGTCTATCAGCCGGATAGCTCCACGGTCAAACAAGTCCCCATCCAGTGCCGCGGTGTGAAGGATAACCAGATTGTCGTGACCCAGGGAATTTCCCCCGGCGACGTGTTGGCAGCGGCGGGGGTGAGCTTCTTAAGTGACGGGATGCGGGTCAAGCGGATGCCCCCCCGCAAAGAAGCCGACCCGGAACCGCTGGACATCGAATAGGATAGCCACACGCCGATCATGATCACCTCCTTCGCGCTCAAGAATTCGCGGACCGTCGTCTTCTCCATGCTGCTGATGCTGTGCTTTGGCGGGCTGTTGATGGTGCGCCAACCGCGTTTGGAAGATCCGTTTATCGTGATCCGAGAAGCCCTCATCACCACCCGCTTCCCGGGCATGGCGCCGGAACGCATCGAGCGGCTGATCACCCGCGTGATCGAGGAACAGGCCCGTACCATGAGCGAGCTGGACGATATTTGGTCCACCTCCAAACGGGGTGAATCGATCATCCACTTCGAAGTTGGCGACGAAGTCGCCGCCAAAGATTTGCCGGCCACCTGGAAAAAGCTCCGCAACAAACTCCACGACATCGTGCCCAGCCTCCCGGAGGGGAGCATTGGCCCCGCCGTCAACGACGAATTCGGCGATACGGCCGTGGCGACCATCGCACTCTGGAGCGACGGCTTCACGATGGCGGAGATGCGGGAAGCGGCGCGGGATGCCCGGGAACACCTGGGTACCATGCCAGGCATCAAGAAAATCGACCTCTACGGCATTCAGGACGAGAGGATCTATCTGGATATCAATAACGCCAAGTTGGCCCAGTTCGGCATCGGCATCCGCACCATCACCGAGACACTCAAGCAGCAAAACGTGACGCTACCGGCCGGGCGGCTGGACATCGAGGGCCAAGAAATCATTATCGCCCCCACGGGGAATTTTAATCAGGTGGCGGAAATCGAGTCCCTGCTGATTCCCATTCCCGGTACCCAAGGCACCGTCCCGCTGCAGGACCTCGCCGTGATCCGCAGAGCCTACGTGGATCCACCGGTAAAGCCGGCTTATTATAACGGACAACCTGCAATCATCATGAGCGTGATCCTGCAGGAGGGGGTGAATGCCGTGGACTTCGGCAGAAAACTGTCCCGAGAGATCCGTCAAATTGAGCAGTCGTTGCCTTGGGGTTACGTGTTGGAGTATGCGACCTACCAGCCCGAACTGATCCAAAAAGCGGTGAACGGCGCGGTGCTGAATGTGCTGGAAACGCTGATGATCGTGCTGGTCGTGGTGATGATTTTTCTCGGCGTCCGGACGGGTCTCATCGTGGGTTCTTTCGTGCCGCTGGTGATGCTCATGGGTCTGGTGGTGATGGGCCTGATGGGAATCGAACTGCAACGGATGTCCATCGCCTCCATGATCATCGCGCTGGGCATGCTGGTCGACAATGGCATTGTCGTGGCGGAAGACATCCGCACCCGCATGCAACTGGGCGCCTCCGCGCGGGAAGCGGCCCAGCAGGCCGGAGACTCACTTTCCCTACCTTTGCTCACCAGCACCTTGACCACGGTCTTGGCCTTTGCGCCGATGATGTTGATGATCGGGCAAACGGGCGACTACGTGCTTTCGCTAGGACAAGTCGTCACCATTTTGCTGCTGTCTTCGTGGTTCATGTCGCTGTACCTCACTACCAGTTCCAGCAATTGGTTCATGAAAATTCAGCCCGCAACCACAACGGGTGCTGCCGCCGATCCCTACCAGGGGACATTCTATCGCGTCTACCGAGCTGTTTTGGAAACGGCCTTGGGCAGGCGCGGCATCGTGATCGGCCTAACCGTGGGCGCTTTGGTCTTGGCTCTCTGGGGACTCACGTTTGTGCCCAAAGTCTTTTTCCCGCCGGGGGACCGCAATCAGTTTTTGGCTTATCTCGACCTCCCCGCCGGGACCCGCATTGATCAGACCGCGACCACGGTGGAAAAAATCAGCCGTTGGTTGAATGACAAGTCGATCAATCCAGAGATCACCACCACCGTGGCCTACGTCGGCAATGGCGGTCCCCGCTTTTATCTCTCGTTAGCGCCGGACGATCCCGACCCGCATACGGCCTTCATCATTATCAACACGGAAACCAATCAGCAGGTACCCGGCCTGGTGCGGCGCACCCGCGACTACCTCTTGGCCAACTGCCCCAACGTGCGGGGCCGAGTCAAGGCCATGTGGATGGGTGGGAGTGAAACGGGCTTGTTGGAATTTCGCTTAAGCGGGCCCCACAGCCAGGTTCTCAGGACCCAGGCGGAACAGGTGATGGCCGCGCTGCGGGCCATTCCAGGCACCATCGACATCCGGCAGGACTGGAACAATTTGGTGTTCAAGCTGGTGGCTGAGGTGGATCAGGCGCGGGCCCGACGGGCGGGGCTGACCTCCCAGGAAGTGAGCGATTCCCTGGATGCTTTTATTGACGGCTCGACAACGACGGAATACCGGGCCGGCGACACGGTGATTCCCGTCGTGGTGCGCGGGATCAAGTCCGAACGCGAGAATCTGGTCTCGGTACCAGGGCTGGGGGTGTACTCGAACTCCAGTCAGAACAACGTGCCCCTCTCGCAAATCGCCAGTCTCTATGGCAGGGGAGAAGTCAATCAAATCCATCGCTACAACCAAGAGCGGACCATCACCGTCAGCGCCAGGCATCAGATCTTGCCGGCCGGGGAAATGTTGCAGCGTTTGCAACCGACCTTGGACGGATTGGAATTCCCTCCCGGCCACTCTTGGGAAATCGGCGGGGAACTGGAGGATTCGGTCGATGCCCAGACCAAGTTGATGGCTTGGTTTCCCCCCTGCTTCCTGCTGATCGTGGCCCTCTTGATCTGGCAGTTCAATTCCTTCCGGCGGGCCGGTATTATTTTGATCACCATCCCGCTCATCTTGATCGGCGCGGTGGTCGGCTTGCTAGTCATGCGGGCCGATTTCGGTTTCATGGTCATCCTCGGCCTGTTGAGCCTGGCCGGCACGATCATCAACAACGGGATCGTCCTGATCGACAGAATCGAGACCAATCGGTCCGAGGGGACCCACGACTACGAAGCGGTGGTTTCGGCAGCCGTCTCCAGATTCCGACCGATCATGATGTCGATGACGACTACGGTCCTGGGCCTGCTGCCGCTGATTATTTCACATGACCCCTTGTTCTACGGTCTAGCCAGCGTGATGGCCTGGGGGCTGGCCATCGGCACAGTCTTTACCTTGGTGGTGGTGCCGACCCTGTACACGTTGTTCTTCCGAATTTCCATCCCGGCACGACCTAGAATTTCGGCCGCAGGCAAGACCCGCTGAGCCACATTGGCCTGAGCTGTTTGAATCGGCTATGGTTTTTCAACTTGGCTTTTCAGTTCGTCGCTCAGTTGGTCCCACAGCTGGGGATGGGATTCTACGAGTCGTGCAATGTCCGCCAGATCCTTGATGCGTTTGCTTTGCCTGCGCTCAGAATCGGACCAGGCAAGGATCTTGCCTCGGAAAGTATCTTCCAATGAGGCAACCCGCAGCAGGATGCCGTGGACATCTGCAGGAACTGAGCGTGAAGGAAATTCCTGATAGAATTTTTCTGTGCTGAGTTGGATACTAACAGCCGATGAGCCGCGAAAGTTAACGGACCATTGAAATCGCTGTGCGGAAAAACCGGCTGCCTCGAGAAGTGCTATGGCCTTTGCAGTTGCCTCGGAGGCCACGACGAGATCAACGTCTTGCGTAACGATAGGGTTTTCCGCCCAATGGTTGACGGCAACACCGCCAATAGCGCACCAAGGAATGTCGGCCTTTTCAAGAGCCGCAACGAGTTTCATGACATCGTTGGTTCCACCCGAAGTCTGCCAGTCAAAAAATTCTTTAGCTGTCATACTCTGACTCTAGCGAGACAAGGCCTGCCCCCGGCTTGACCGGGGGGCCTCGAACCAATGCGAGCTACCGATCGGAAGACGTTTGCCCGCTCCCACTGGTCGCTCAATTTGACTCAAATACAACAAGTTTACTCGCATCATCCAAGTCAGATGGTGCCCTCGCTAACTGTTCCTGCCGCAAGCCACAGTCAGCGGCAGCAGATGGGTTCAGGATAGCAGCAAACCTTCTCCGGCCGACACAGGCGTGGCTCGGGACGGCAGCTCGCATAGCGGCACACACATTCTGGCCGGCAGTATTTTGGCATGGGGCGGCATGACTTGTCCAGGCACACGCACTCGGGTCGGCAGGAACGCGGCTCCGGCCGACAGGGCTTGCCCCCTATACAGCAGACGCACTGCGGGCACCCCATAGCAACCCGGCATTTTGCCAGCAAAACGCTCCCGGCAGACTCACGCGCTGCGCTGCCCTCCGTAAAAATATCCGCTGCACCACAGACAGCGGAGCCGCAATGCACCGCCCCGGAGCAGGAAGTCTCCACCACGGGAGTCCCGCAACCGGGCTCTCCCGCCAGCAGCGACTGAGCTAGCAAACCTACGACTGCCAACGTTTGAGTAACTCGAAGTACCATATCCAATCACCAAGGGTTTTATAGAAAATTTCCAAAATGCGATGTGCTGCCAGCGGGTCGCACTGCGTGGCTCCCCTCGGTTTGCGCGGGGGGCGACCACCACCACTGTTGGTAAGCTGCTCTAATCGATGACACAGGTCTCCATAGAGCTGCCTGATTACATCGGCTGCCGGTGCCGATGGCATCGATTTCTCTGATTTCTCCGGTAAATCTTGCCACGAGTATTTGACAAACGGAGAAGACGCGGACTAGGGGGCAAGCTGGCCGCATGCATGCGATGTCAAGCTTTGCGGATTACAGCGAGTTTTGGGCTCGCCCAGCAAATGCAGGCAAAATCCACACAAGCCGGCCGATCACTACAACCACTACACTACCACAACAGCACGCTTTCACGATCACACGACGCATGATGCACCCTACACAACATATTCTTGATGCTAGCGAACCGGGGAACGCCCCACGGAAGCGGACCAATACCTTCCGAGCGGTAGCCCCCAGAGACCGGCGGACCCCAGTTCCAGCCCGGGGCAGGCTCTGCCGCCTGCTGGCAGTGGTTTGCTGCATTTTCGCTACCAGTATTCAGGGCAGCGCGGCTTACTCCCAGGAAGAGGTCACCTTGCCGGCCCCAGCCAGCACAAACTTGGCGGAGATTACGCCAACGGTCATCTCCGAGACAGGCGAGTCGTTGTCGGGGGCTTGGGCGATCGCGTTAAGCGTGGATCCAGATCTGGAAGCCAGTCGCTGGCAGGCGTCGGCCGCTCAGCGCGGGCTGCGTGCCGCCCGCGCCGAGAGACTGCCGACTCTTTCAGCCCGCGGCAGCTATTCCGTTTACGACAATCCGCTTACGATCAACGCGCCCATACCGCCGATCCCGGTCTTTCTTCCGAATGGAGCGACGGCCAGCGTGACGGCAAATCAGCGCGAATTCTTCCTGGGGGGTGTGCGCGCAACGCAGGCTTTGTACACCTTTGGGCGGATCAAGAATGCCATCCACGCGGCAGGTGCCGAAGTGACCGCGGCCGTGGCGGACGGGCAGCGGACCGAGTTGGACGTCAAGCTGCAAGTGGCGCAGGCTTACGTGGGCGTTCTCAAGGCGCAGCGACTGCTGGAGGTGGCTCAGGATGGCGTGAAGAGTCTCGAAGCCCATGAGCGGGAGGTGGGAAACCTGGTGGATCAAGGTGTTGGCATCCGCGCGAATCTCCTCGCTGTGCAAGTCGCCTTGGCCAATGCGCGCCAGTTGCGTCTGCAGATGCAAAACCTCCGCACCGTTGCCCAGGCGTCCTACAACCGGGCCCTGCAGCGGCCTCTGGACAACCTCGTCGAGGTCCAAGATTTGTCACGCCCCGCGCAAGACTACGACCTGGAACTCTCCATCAGTCAAGCCTTAAATCAACGTCCCGAGATTGGCTTCCTCTCAGCCAAAGTGCGGGCACTCCGCAGTTCGGCAAAATCGATCCGGGCCGGAAACCGACCGCAAATTGTCCTCGATGGCGGTTATAGCTTCATAGAAAACAGATTTCTCGAACACGAGAGTTTCAACAATGTGGCCGTGCTGGCGGAATGGAATTTTTGGGACGCGGGCCGCAAAGGCAACCGCACGGCCCAGCTGGAACAGTCGGCCGAGGGATTGCTGCGGAAGCGGACGCATTTGGAGTCCATGATTACCCTCCAGGTTAAAAAGGCTTGGCACGACCTCGACAGCACGCAGCAACAAGTCGATGTCAACCAGGCGGCCCTGGAGAGCGCGGATGAAAATCTGCGGGTCTCGATCGCTCGCTACCAACAAGGGGCGGGAACAAATACCGAGGTGCTGGACGCGGAGACACTGCGGACACGAGCCTACAGCAACTATTACAGTAGCTTGTACGATTCCCTCCTGGCGGAAATGCAACTCCAACGGGCCATGGGTACCCTCTAAGGCGGCAGAACCGCCGGCCGATGCGAGTCGTAGGCTGAGAATTTTGAACCACGACGAAACGACGGAAACAACGTCTACCACCATCCTGGGGACGATCGCGGCGCGGCGTCTGCGGCTGATAGCACTGGCCTTGCTGGTGGTGGCATTCCCAAACACTTGGGCCACTCTGTTTACTTGGTTGCAGTCGAGCACCGGTCAGTTCTACGTGTCCTGCGGACTACGAACAATCAGTTTCTTTGTGTGGTGCAAAGATTTTTAGGCTGCGAGTTTTGATAATTGCTGTATATCGGCTTGGTTTGCTTGGATTAAGGCGGTGATGATGGTTCGTCCGCGGGCGTAAATTTGAGTACCTCGAGTAGAACCACCAAGACACAAAGACACGACTGAATTTAGATTATCGTCCGCGCGCCGGCTCTCGTGATTTCTACTTGTTCGTCGAGACGGATTGCTTTGGAACCACCGATCCCTTTCGGCGTTCCCGGGCCTTCTTGCGATTGCAGCACGCATACCTTAGCGTGGGCAGGGCCAATTGGAAAGAAAATTGCTCGCCCGCGTCAGCCCGTCGGACATCGTCCAGGAGACCTTTTTGGAGGCCACTCGCGATTTCAACCAATTCCGCGGTACCTGCCGCAATGAATTTGGGGCCTGGCTGAGGAAGATTTTGATCAACAATTTGCGCCGGGCCGTGGAACAGCACGTACTCACCCAAAAGCGGGACGTGCGACGCGAGGTGTCCCTGCAGGCCATGGCCCACGCGCTTGAGCAGTCGACGGTTCGGTTGGAAACCATTTTACCGGATCCCGGTGTGTCGCCCAGCGGTAACGTGCATCAGAATGAATTACAAATTCAACTGGCTGACAAACTGGCTGAGTTGCCAGACGATTATCGCCAAGTTGAAGCCAGACAGTTGTACACTCAAGCCTTACAACTTTTTGAACAATTGCGTCCCGCCAGTGGTGCGAGCCGCAGTCCGTTGCACAATCGAGCAACTTGTCTCAACGAACTTGGCTTGCTGGAGGCCTCGCAAGGGGACGCGTCCCTGGCCAAACAGCACTATCAAGACGCAATTCGACAACAGTCGGAGCTCGCGGAGGCGGAGCATGACGATCCTCACATGGTCCGCACGTTGGCGGAGATGCAAGTCAATTTGGGACTCTTGCAGCGACAGATTGGAGAAAACGACCAGGCGAAATCGAACATCCAGCAAGCCATTGCCTTGCTGCAACAACTTTTTGAGCGTTATCCGCAGGAACCCCGTCATGCCCATGATTTGGCCATCGCGCTGAACAATTTGAGTTTTGTCGAGCAGGAGGCCGACTGGCAGGCAGCCCGCAACTCGTGCCAAGCAGCGATCGAGATTTTGGAGAGCCTGCTCGCTACAAAAGACGATGCGGGGCGGGAAACGCACTCTGAGGATCTGGAGCTGAAGAGCGACCTGGCACTGTGCTACAACAACCTGGGAGCCATCGAAAGCCATGTGGGCCAACATCGTCAGGCGTGTGTCCTACATCGTCAGGCGATTGAGCAGCAACGTGCCGCAGTCGCACGCGCACCACGCTTGGTCGCTTGCCGAGAAAACCTCAACAAACACTACCTCAACTACGGCCGGGCACTGCGGAAGGCCAACCGGCCGCTGGCAGCGGCCAAGGCAGCACACCAGCGTCGCCAGCTGCGAGCCAACGATGGGCAACACCTGTATCACGTTGCTCGGGAACTCGCCCAGGCGGCAAGTCAACTCGACGAACACCACCAGGCTGAGGCAAGAAAGAAAATGGCAGAGGACGCGGTTTCCCTGTTGGAGCAGGCGCGAACCGCCCAGCAACAGCCGCTGTCAGGCCCTATTCATGTTGCTGATTTTTTGGCCTTTAAAAACCATGTCGGCTTCCAAAACCTGCTGAGCAAGGAAAAATAACCATGGCCTGTGCTGGCTTCCGTTGGGCGCTGAAGTTCATTCAAGCATCCACATCCAATATTTTTGCCACGAGTTGCCCAGGGCGTTCAGGTAGCCGCTCGCGTTTGGCTGTGCAGCACTTGGAGCAGCGACTTGCTCTCTCCGCCTCCCCGCTGGAAATTGAGTCGACGAACCAGTTTGAGGTGACTACAGTTTCAGCAGGTGAATTCGCGACTTTGATGCCTCTGGAGGACGCTCTCTCCACGGACTCAGGTCATTTTTTCGCGTGCGATCGCAACACTTCCGGGCAAAAACTGCATGCACAACCGTCTGCACTACAGGGACACAATGGTGCCACATGCTGCCAGCCGACAGCGAATTTTGATCTAAATTTTACACCCCAGCCGATTCCCTTGCCAGGACTGCTTCCTAGTGAGCGGGGAGCAGGAACTGTGCAATTCCCTTCTACTAATATTCCAAATACTCCTTTCGCCAACCCAGTTCCAGAAGAACCGGGTTCATCCGAAAATCACATCCTGGAATCCGCAGCAGCGCCAGCCATTACACGGCAATCAGCCGGCCTGTGGTTTCTGCCCCAAACAAAAAACAGCCTCCCCTCGTCGACTGAAACAGCAGCACGAAACAACGTAGTGGTGCCCAGTCGCGGGCGGGAGATCTCGCTGCGCGTGGCGTCTATCGCTCTACCGGAAAGAATTGCGCAGCCAGCTCGTGCTGCAACAACGCCTGAGCCCACCGATCAATCCACGGAAACTGAGCAACACATCACGACGCCCAGAGGCGCACAGGACTCACCGGTTATTTCCTACCAGCCAGGCCGCCGGACGGCTACGCAGGCCGCTGTCTCCAGCGCCGCTACCGTCTCTCAGTCACAGCGTGCTACCGCGGTGACCGCTGCTGGCCGTCCAGCAATCCGAGTAGCAAAGCCTGCTGGACCGAGGGAGTCGTCCGCCTTAACAGACGAAGCCCGGCAGCAGGTGTTTGCCGATTGGCGCAGTCGAGAACTGATCACCCTCTCCGTGCTGACGGCCCTAGCCACGGGTCCTCTCTCCGCACGTTCTCGTCGCAGCCCCCTGCCACCAGTGCAGCAATTGCCGCTTGATCGCAAACCGAAGACGATTGCCTGCTCGCAGGTCTCGCCCGGTCTTGCAAAATCTTTCCCACTGGGCAAGTAGTCGATCGCACGGACTCGCCTGGGGATGCCCCTGACTAGCAGCCGGCAAGTCCTGGCACGGCAAAAATTTCCACAGCCAGAAGTAGCAAGCGGTTTACCAGAAAACAGGCAGCCACTCGCATTTGCGATTCGGAAACGGTTCACCGAGCCATTTCAGCATGTCACGAGCTGGTCCATTAAGCCCTAGTTCAGCCAGCCGCGTCTGTAAAAAAACACCAACAGGCCAGCGGCAATCGCAAACATCGCCCCCAGAGTGGCGGGATATCCCCACTGCCACTGTGTTTCCGGCATCCGCGCGAAGTTCATGCCGTAGATCCCCGCGATGAGGGTCAGCGGCATGCAGATCGAAGACAAAATCGTCAGCACCCGAATGCGGGACTCGGTTTTCTCCTGCAAGAAAAATTGATACTGCTGGCGCATTTCCGCTGCTCGCGATTCGTAGCGATGCACCACGCGAAGCGCCGTCTCATAACTGCGGAGCGCATCGCGCAAGTAATCGCACTGGCCCGAGATCGCCAGTGCGTTCGAGTCGACACTTATCAACCCACGCAGGCAGTAGAGCTGATCCTCGGCGATCATCGTGATGTCCTGCAGTTCCCGCTGCACGGAAATGATCTGTTCCATGTCCACGGCATCCGGCTCACTGTCCAGCACACGGGACAAATCCCGGATGGCCTGCCGGCCATCTCGTGCAGCCTGAATCAGGCCCTCCCCGATCCCATCGAGGAGAGCGTACAACACGGCAGCTTTGGTCCCATCGTTGAGCCGCGTCTGTGCATCCAGACTCTCCAACATACGGTCCACCGCAGGAATCGGCGTGGCGCGGATGGTAATCAACATCCGTGGAATACAGATGACCGACAGGTAATCGTCTACCGAATCCGCAGCATACACCGGAAACTCGAAGTACAGCGAGGTATCGTAGGAGGAAAATCGCGAACTCCAAAAGGGATCCAGGCAATCCTCCAAAATCAGAGGGTGCAGTGCGAGCTGTTCCAGAAATTCTTGAATCTCCCGAGGATCCTGAGCCTGCATATCGATCCACACCTCACCCGACGACGACCCCAATTCCGCGGAGACTCGGTCCGGTGGCACGGTGACCAACCTGCGCTGCTCCGCATCGACCACGTAGCACCGCAACTGTTCGACCGGCAAGCGGGCCAGGCAATCCAACGCACCATCAAGATGAGAACAATCTGCAGCAATAGACATGAACATTATCCTCCGAC
>CAMYJY010000017.1 GCA_947258835.1 uncultured Pirellulales bacterium | reverse complement strand
CCCGCGCAGGCGGGAATCTAGACCACTGGCACTGCTACTGGATTCCCGCCTGCGCGGGAATGACTGGAACCCCTTAATACTGCTACTAAAATCGTTACCCGCGTTGGGTGCCACCCGCCACCCGCGCCGACGAGGGGGTGGTTGGCCTCAACTGCGAGGTTTACAATCGTGGTATTTCTCTGAACTGGGGCGTTTTCATGGCGAGAAATAAAGCGTACTCCGTGAGGGCAGCAAGAAATAATTACTCAAACTGAAAACGGGTTTTCCATGAAGCCGGTAAAGCCCGCGAAAACAACCCCCGTTTCCGCACCGCGGCGGCTCACCAAGAAACCTCGCCGTAAGTCGGATGGAGTGGGCTTTTCCGGCCCAAACCGGCCAGCACTGGGTGTACCTGTTTTCACTTTAAGTAATGAGACCAAGCAGGCCTAGCTGTCCTAGGACGTCTCGCCAATCCGTTCTTTGCCGACCCAGGGCTGCAAGACTTCCGGGACCACCACAGTACCATCCGGCTGCTGGCAGTTTTCGAGAATGGCAATCAGCGCCCGGCTGATGGCGATGGCGGTGCCGTTGAGCGTGTGGCAAAAGCGGGTGCCCTTTTCGCCCTTGGTCTTGTAACGGATGTTCAGCCGCCGGGCTTGGTAGTCCGTGCAGTTGCTGGCGCTGGTGACCTCGCCAAACTCTCCGCTCTCTCCCCGACCGGGCATCCAAGCCTCCAGGTCAAACTTGCGGTAGGCTGGTCCGCCGAGGTCCCCCGTGGCCGTATCGATCACCCGATAGGGAATGCCAAGGCCGTTGAAAATCTCGCACTCCAGCTGACAAAAATAGTTGTGCATGTCCTCGCTTTGCTCAGGCAGCGTGTAAGCAAACATTTCGATCTTGGTAAACTGATGCACGCGGTACAAGCCGCGCGAGGCCCGACCCGCCGCCCCCGCCTCAGTCCGGAAGCAGTGGCTGATGCCACAGTATTTTTGGGGCAATTGCTCTGCCTCCAGCACTTGCCCGGCGTGCAGACCCCCGAGCGTAATTTCGGCTGTGGCCACCAAGTTCAGGTCGTGGTTCTCGATACTGTAAATCTGTGTTTCCGGACCGCGGGGTATAAAACCCACCCCCTGCAGCACTTCACCACGCGCCAGATCGGGAGTGATCATCGGCACAAATCCCTCTCCCACTAGCTTCTGCAGGGCATACTGCTGCAAGGCCAGTTCCAAGAGCACCGCTTCGTTCTTTAAGAAGTAGAATCCGTGCCCGGCAATGCGGGCCCCCCCCTCAAAATCCAACAGGTCGTGTTGCTCGGCCAGCTCGACATGGTCCAGTACCGGGAAACCCAAGGGCCGCACATCCTGCTCGCCGCGGCGCAGCTCTTGGCTGTGTGCCTCGTCGCCCACGGGCGCATCCGGGTGCGTCCGGTTGGGCAGTGCGCGGTAAATGGCCCCCGCTTCGGCGCCCAGACGCTCTAGTTCCGCTTGCTTGGCGTCCTTTTCCGCGCGCAGTTGCCGGCCCTCTTCCTTCCGGGCCTCCCGCTGGTCGTCGTCTTGAGCCTGGCCAATGGACTTGCTCACCAGGTTGGCCTGCCGGGACAGCTCCTCCACGTCTTGCTGTAAAGCGCGGCATTGTTTTTCCAGCGCCACAAACCGCGCGACATCCGCCTTCACGCCCCGCTGGTCGCAATTTTTCTGTACCGCCGCCGTGTTTTCCAAAATGAATTTTTTGTCAAGCATGTGTGATTGGCATAGCAGGCGGCCGGAGGCCGCCTGCTATGAAAAGTAAATGCGTTTGTTGTTCGACCCCTGCTCAGCCCTCGCTGCGGCAGCAAAGGAACCACAGCGAACGCGACGACCAGCAGGGACTTGTTTTTCATTTGTTGAATGGTAGTGACGTTGTTTCCGTTGTTTCGTCGTGGTTCAAAATTCCCAGCCTACGACTACGGGACATTGGCCAGGCATTCCCACAGGGCCGCGCTGGCCCGAATTCCGCGGTGAAAATCGGCCAGCGAAAATTTCTCGTTGGGAGCGTGTAGGTTATCATCGTTTTGACCCCAGCCCAACAGCAACACCTCAGCACCCAGCCTTTCCGCAAAGGTGTTCACGATCGGAATCGACCCCCCTTCCCGGATAAATACCGGGCGGTGGCCAAAACCCAGTTCAACAGCTCGAGCCGCCGCTGCCAGCAACGGGCTATCGATGGGCATCGCAATGCCTGGCGCCCCGTGATACGCGATCAGCTCGAACTGGATGCCAGGTGGAACCAAGGGTTCCAGCAGGCTGCGGAGGCTGGCGGTTATTTTTTCCGGGTCCTGATTCGGCACTAGCCGAAAACTCAGCTTGGCACCCGCCTGGGCCGGTAAGACCGTTTTGGCACCCTCGCCTTGATAGCCCCCCCAGATGCCGTTGATATCGTAGGATGGGCGGGCCCACCGCCGCTCCAGCGTGCTGAAACCAACCTCCCCGGTAAGACCCTCGACCCCCAGCTGACTGCGGAAAGCGTCTTCATCAAATGGCAAGCCGGCAAACTCTTTGCGTTCCCGCTCCGCGAGTGGCACCACATCATCATAAAAATTCGGCAGCTGGATGCGGCCCGCATCGTCCACCAGCGCGGCCAGCATCTTGGTAAGTGTCACGATGGGGTTGGTAACCGCACCGCCAAACACACCTGAATGGAGATCGTGGCTGGGGCCCTGGAGATGAATTTCATAATAGGCGATGCCTCGCAGACCATAGGTGATGGCGGGAATACCACGGGCAAATTGGGCCGTATCACTGATCACCACGCAGTCGCACGCCAAGGCCTCGGCGTGCTCCGCCAAATACTCTTCCAAATGCTCGCTGCCAATTTCCTCTTCACCCTCAATGAGGAACTTGACCTGCAGCGGCAGCCTCTGATGGGTCGCCAGCCAGGATTGCACGCTTTTTATATGCGTGAGCATTTGGCCCTTGTCGTCGGTGGCCCCGCGGGCATACAGGTTGCCATCGCGGCGGGTGGGCTCAAAGGGCGGGCTTTCCCACTGGTCCAGCGGATCCGGCGGCTGCACATCATAATGACCATACACCAGCGCCACCGGAGCACCAGGTACGGGAGGCGTGGTGGCACATACCAAGGGATGACCGGGGGTTTCGATCAGCTCCGACTGCAGACCCAGGGTCTGCAAATGCTCGACCAACCACCCGGCGGCTTGGCGGACCTGTGGGGCAAATTGCGAGTCCGCACTGATGCTGGGAATGCGGAGCAGGGCTTCCAGGTCGGCCTCGAATTGAGAGTCCTGATCCGTGGCGTAGCTGAGAACTTGGTCGAGGGCGGGAGGCAAGACAAATCCGTGAATGGGTGGGGTGCAGGATAGGAACGATTCCCTTCTGGGCTGGTACCCAATATAATATCCGAGCTACGAAAACACCACTGCCATGGGAATTGCCGGATGACCGATTTTTCAGACAATCCACGGGCAGGCGCGGCAACCGTTGCTCCAGAAAAACAAACGACCGCCGACCGCCGGGCGAATGCACAGCCACGTTATCATGTTTTGCTCTGGGATAGCGATGACCATACCTTTGCCTACGTGGAAAAAATGTTGCGCGAACTTTTTGGTCATTCGACAAAACAATGCGAGCGAATTGCCAAGCAGGTGGACGCGGAGGGACGTGCGATCGTGCTCACCACCACCCGGGAACACGCCGAGCTCAAACGGGATCAGATTCACGCCTATGGCAAGGACCATCAGGAAGCCAGTCAGGGTTCGATGTGGAGTACGATCGAACCGGCAGAGTAGAGCCCTCTTCCGGAAATACCTTGTGCCGCTGAGACGATCCCTTGTTCCTGCCGAGATGGCGGCCCCCAGCCGCTAGCTCAGAAAGCACAGGTCATGAAACTGAAAACGGTCACCTTGGGCTGCAAAGTCAATCAGTATGAAACGGAGTATCTCCGTGAAGGCCTGCTGGGCATCGGCTATGCCGATGCTGCAGCCGAGAGTCCTGCCGATCTGTGCGTGGTGAATACCTGCACGGTGACCGCCGAGGGCGATGCCAAAAGCCGGCAAGTGATTCGCCGGTTGGCCCGCGAGAATCCCGCCAGCAAGATCGTCGTGATGGGCTGCTACGCCACCCGCGCCCCCGAGGATGTGGCCGCTCTGCCCAATGTGACCGAAGTGCTGACGGACAAGCGGGAGCTGCCCGACCTCTTGGGCCGGTTTGGCGTCACCGATGTGCCAACCGGTATCTCCGGTTTTGGCAAGCGCCAGCGGGCCTATGTCAAAGTGCAAGACGGTTGCCTGCTCCGCTGTAGCTTTTGCATTATTCCTCAGGTGCGACCGCAGCTCCAAAGCCGACCCCTGCCGCAGATCGTCGACGAAGTGCGGCGGTTGGTGGACAATGGTTACCGAGAAGTTGTGCTCACTGGAATTCACTTGGGGCACTATGGAGTCGATGGCAATCGGTACCTACCCAAAACGGAATGGACGCGTCTCTCGCATTTGATCCAAGCCCTGGTGGCCTTGCCCGGAGATTTTCGCCTGCGGCTGTCCAGTATCGAAGCCACCGAAGTCACTCGTGAGCTGATTGCGGTCATGCGTGACGCGGGAAATAAGGTTTGCCCCCATTTGCACATTTCGATGCAAAGTGGCAGCGACGGTGTGTTGCGCCGGATGCGTCGTCGCTGGGGGAGCCAAAGATTTATCGATCGCTGCCAACTCTTGCAGGAGAGCCTCGACCAGCCGGCAATCACGACCGATATCATCGTGGGGTTTCCGGGCGAGACCGAAGCGGAATTTGAGGAGACCTGCGCGGTGGCCCGGGAGGTCGGTTTTTCCAAGATCCACATCTTTCCTTTCAGCGCCCGTCGCGGTACGCCCGCGGCCGCCTTACCGGAGCAACTACCGAAGCAGGTCAAACAACAACGGGCGGCTCGGCTCAGCCGCTTGGCCGAGGAGCTGCGCGATGCCTACTACACGAGCTTGCACGGCAAGGTGTTGCAGGTGCTGGTGGAGTCCGCCGATGCGCCCGGTCAGCTCGTGGGCACCTCTTGCCGCTATGCCCCCGTGCTGGTTGCCGCAAATACGTGTAGCCCAGGCGAACTGACCACAGTGACCGCTGGCGAAGTCCACGAGGGTAAGATTTACGCGCAGGTGGCATCGGTTGGCGATAGCCTACCGATGTGACGCAGTCACAAGAGGTTGGCACAACATCTTGCGAAGTCCTAGCCCGCCATCACTGCCGCCGCTTGGTCGCAGAGCTGTTGGGCGGCGTCAGGGGTCGGCGCCTCGGCCACCACGCGGACGATGGGCTCGGTGTTGCTGGCCCGCACCAAGAGCCACCGGTCCGGCCAGTCCAGCCGCAAGCCGTCCAGTCGGTCCGCCGTCGCCTCGTCAAAATGTCTTTCCAGTGCGGTTAAGGCCTGGGGCACAGCGGCTGGTGCCAACTCCACCTTGGCCTTGTGCATGGCGTAGCGGGGTATTTCTGCTGCCAGTTCGCGGATGGACAGCTGGCGAGCCGCCAGCGCGTCCAGCAGCAGGGCCATGCCGACAAAACTGTCGCGAACCAGCACGACCCGCGGATCGATAATGCCCCCGTTGCCTTCACCACCCAGCACTGCATTTTCCGCCAGCATGACATCGACCACATTGGCCTCGCCGACTTGGCTGCGAAAGAAGGGCACGTTGTACTTCAGTGCCAAGTCCTGCGTCATCCGGCTGGAGGAGCAATTGGTGACCACGGGCCCTGGCCGCTGCCGTAGGACATGATCCATGCAGAGGGATACGGTGTACTCCTCACCCAGATAGCGCCCGCCCTGGTCAATCACCGCCAACCGATCGGCATCGGGATCTTGGCAGAAGCCGATATCCAACTTGCCTTCCTGAAACAGCGGCAGCACAGAGGCCAGATTTTCACGCGTGGGTTCCGCGGGATGCCCAAATTTTCCGTCCGGCTCCCCGCCCAGCACGTGGACCTCACAACCCAGCTCGCGGAGTAAAGGAATTCCCAGCTGGCTGCCGGCCCCGTGGTTGGCATCCAGCAGCACGCAGAATTTTTGCTGGCGAATCCGCTCGACATCGCAAATAGACAACAGGAGTGCCAGGTGGGCGGTCGTCGTATCGGACACCAATTGGCTGTCGCCCGTGCCTTGATGGTCCTGCCAGGCGGGCTCCGCCTGTCGGTAACGCTCCAGGACCTGTTGGCCGGCCGCTGCCGGCAAAACCCGTCCTGACTGGTCAAATAGTTTCAAGCCGTTATAGTCGGGAGGGTTGTGGCTGGCCGAGATTTGTACCCCGCCTGCGGCGGCCGTGTGTCGGACCAAGACACCGGTGGTGGGGGTGGCCGCTACGTCGGCTGCGAGACAAGTCCGCCCGCTGGCCATCAGCACCCCCTGCACCAACGCGGCCAGCATCGGGCCCGTGGTGCGCCCGTCCCGGGTGACAACCACCGGACCCGCGGGCAGCGAGGCGACAAAGGCCGCGACATACCTGGTCACAATTTCAGGTGTCAGTGAGGAGCCAACCACCCCTCGCAAACCAGACACGCTAATAATGGGTTCTTGCATGGGCCAAATCGTACCGTATCCACCACGGGAAAGGTAGGGTGTGGTACGTTGGGGTGATGTTCTTGGCAGTTTGAGTTCTTAATGAAGGCGCACAGTTTTGGATTTCCTGCTGCAAAATGGTGGCTACTTTGGTCTGATCGCGTTCTTGGTGCTCACAGGCTGTGGATTACCCATCCCCGAGGAAGTGCCCATCGTGTTGGCTGGGGTCTTAAGCTCCCAGGGACGTCTCGAGCCGGAGTGGGCCTATGCGGCTTGTCTGCTGGGAGCCCTCTTGGGCGACAGCGTGATGTACGCCATTGGTTATCACTTTGGCCATGGTTTGTTGGTACAGCACCCCACACTGGGGAAATTTATTGGTGCCAACCGGGAAGAGGAGTTTGAGCAAGCCATTTTGCGGCACGGTTTCAAAGTGATGTTGTTGGCCCGTTTTATGGTGGGCATTCGCGGTCCGGTCTACCTGGCGGCGGGCGTTGTGCGGATGCCGTTTCGTCGATTTTTCTGTTGGGATTTCATCTGTGCCACACTGGTGGTGAGTACCTTTTTTGGACTTTCGTATCGCTACGGCGAGAAGATCACCCAGCTCGTGCTCGATGCGGAAAAGGCGTTTTCCTTGCTTGTCCTGGCTATCGGGCTGGGAGGGTTGTGGTGGTGGTATCGCCGTCGCCACGTGCGAGGCGTTGCCACCGCTGCAGGTGCCGGGCGGGACGAGCAAGACTCTGATCTTGCGGCTGCACAGTCTCAGCCGGTGGAGAAAGACTTGCCGGACGATCCCTCCCTCAAGGGATAAATAAAACAGCCCCCTGCCAATCTAGCAGGGGGCTGTTCTGATCTTTTCTTAGCGGAGGTCTTTAGCAAACCTCCTTACTCTCGGCTCGGCGACTTAGCCAGCGCAACCGCAGCTTGGTTCGCAGCAGTCGTCGGCGCAACCGCAGGCGGGTTCGCAGCAGTCGTCAGCGCAACCGCAGGAAGGCTCGCAGCAGCAGGCCTTGCGGGCGGCCATCTTGGCACGCAACTTGGCCAGCAGACCACAACGTTGCTTCTTGCAGCAGCTATCGCAGCAAGTGTCGGCAACACCGCAGGAAGGCTCGCAGCAGTCGTCAGCGCAACCACAGGCGGGTTCGCAGCAGTCGTCGGCGCAACCGCAAGCGGGTTCGCAGCAGTCGTCAGCGCAACCGCAGGAAGGCTCGCAGCAGCAAGCCTTGCGGGCGGCCATCTTGGCACGCAACTTGGCCAGCAGGCCACAACGCTGCTTTTTGCAGCAGCAGGTGTCGGCCACACCGCAGCTCGGCTCGCAGCAATCGTCCGCACAACCACAGCTGGGCTCACAACAATCATCCGCACAGCCGCAGCTGGGCTCACAGCCACATCCGAGCATGCCAAAGAACGCGTTGGCGTTCGAGGCACCACTCAATGCGACTACGACGGCGAAGGCCGTCGAAAGTACAAATTGACTTTTCATCAGGAAGGCTCCTTTAAAGGGGGGGGGAAACACTGTTACCGCGAATTTGGAGGCGACGGCTCGCCCGCACTCAGTTGGTCAAGAGTGCCGATGCGAATCTAACTACGTCACGATCTCTGGTTTGCGGTGAACGCTCCATTGGTTACAGATGGCTATCGTCGTCCCAGAGAGCGGACCTTGACGAGATATCAGTAAATTGCCAGCCCAAGAGAGCCTCGCCCGTCCACGTATTTCGTTCGTAGCGATTGCGCCAGATTCCGGATGTTTACAGCAAATTTCGAAAGTGCCTGGTTGTGTCTCCACGCCGCCTGGCTCCCCGCCTTTTGCGTGGGGGGCGACACCACAAATTTTGAGAAACTGCTGGCCTGTGAGCCGTTGGCAGACGGTTTTGCCGGTTCTAAGGAAGCTACTGGTCGGCCGCGGTAACGAACCAAGCAGTGACCTCTTTTTCCGTGGCCAGCACCAGCAACGAGCCCTGACGCGTTGCTGCCCAGGCGACCCCGGTGAGTGGAGTGCCGTGATCCAATTGGTCGATCTGCTGCACTCGTCTGTGTCGGAGCGGGGGGTGGCGGCGCGATAAAACGTCGTACCCGACGTCCTCCCGGGGGCACGCTGAGCTGAAAAGAGCTCGGCTGGACCTTCGCATCGAAGCAAACGTCGGCAAAATCGATCCAAACAGAAAACTTGATAAATTGACCGTCCGGGTTGAGCGCCGTTTGCTCGGCGTCAATGGGCAGTTCCATGCGTCGCAGGCGGTAGTTTTCTTGATCAATCCAGAGCACGCGCCGACCTGCCGGGCTGTGGGTTTGCAAACGAAAACAAGTCCGACCGGCTAGCTTTTCCTCACGCAGTAAACGGGGCGAATGATCGTGCGGGAAAATGGGTTGGTCCGGATCGTCCGTGAGCAGCAGCGCCAGCTGGGGGAAAAGATTTTCCAAACCGACTTGCAGCAATTCGGCCCTGAGCAAAGGCTCCGCGATAAAGTTTTCCGTGGTGAGCACTCGGGGCGCGATGGCCTCGTGCACCTGCAGTGGTACCTCGCTGGCCCAGCTCCGCATGATGTTTCCATCGCTGGCAATCCGGTACTCGGTTTTTCCCGCCGAGCTGGCTACGGCATCGGCATAGGCCAGGTAAATTTTATCCGGGCGCTCAAAGGCTAACGCGAGTTGATGATAAGGCAGTCGATTTGCGACCCCCCGCGCGCGGGCGACGGAATACTCGACAATCGTGGAATTGTCCGTGTACGACTGCGCCTCCCGATAGACGGCCCGTGTCTTCGCCCAAACTTCGCTGGCAGTAGGCCCAGTCCCCGTAGGGCTGTTTTGGGCGTCTGTGCGGGGGGCAGCAGGATCGGCCGGGGAAGATGCCCGCTGGCAGCCCACGAGCAGCAGGAGGCCGATTGCGAATAAACTGGAGCGGATCCCGGGCAGCATCTGCAATCAAGGCTCGAAGTAAGGTGTGGTCAGGCAAAAGTACAGTCCTTAACAAACGTCGCAGAATACCATAGTTTCTGTGCAGGGCCCAGGGTGGCCAGGCCAGGCGAGAGAGCCGGGGTGCCTACCCCCTTTCGGTCTGCCTGGAGGTGCTCAGTTTTCGTCTTTCGTCAAGATGAGATTTGTCTGGATTGGAACCACGACGAAACAACGCAACGACCAGCAGAGACTTATTTTTCGTGTGTTGATTCTTTTTCGTGTGTTGATTCGTGGTGAACGTTGTTTCCGTCGTTTCGTCGTGGTTCAAAATTCTCAGCTAGTTTGTCTACAGTGACAGCCTCGCCAACCAAACAGGGTATATCCGGTGACCACGACATTGAGTTTTGGATCAGGAAGCGTGCAGGAGCTCGATGCGGATCGTGTCTCGCAGCTCCGCCCGCATCCCTGTACGCCGCTCACCGAGGCGGAAATTGTGGCCGCTGTGCGCACCGGTCTGGCGAAACCCTGCGGCTATCCGGCTTTGGCACAGGCCACGGTTCCGGGCGATCGCGTCGTCGTTGCCGTGGGGCCTGGTGTCCCTTGTCTTGAGCAAATCATCGTGGGCGCGTTCGCTGCCTTGCGGCAGGCTGGTGTGAAGGACTCGTTGGTTTCGGTCTTGTTGCCCGAGCAGTTTGGGGAACTTGCCATGGTGCGTTCCCAGCTGGAAGAGGTGGGCGCTGGGGATTGTCCCGTGCTTCGCCACGATCCCTCAGATGGCGATGCGATCGGCATGCTAGGTGTCGCTCCGTCTGGCGAAGCGGTGCGTCTGAACCGTCTGCTGGGCGAAGCGGACGTGGTGTTGTCGATTGGTGCCGTCGATGTCCCAGCAAGTTTCAATGGGCTCTACCCAGAATACTCCGACCGGGCGACCATCCACCGGTTAGCGGCTCCGCTCGTGGCGGAAGATCAAGCTGCCCACAAGCAACGCGCACAGGAAATCGCCCACTCTGGGGAGCTGTTGGGCTTGGGGCTAGTGGTGCGGGTGGTCCCGGCCCCGGAGGGACGAATCGCGAGGGTCGTCGTGGGGGAAGCACGGCAAGTTTTTGCCGCCTGCGATCAGCTGCAGCGCGAGGTGTGGAGCGTCGGTTGCCCCACTCCAGCCGATCTGGTGATTGCGGCTTTGGTTGGCGATGCGGCAGAGCAAACCTGGCAGAAGCTAGGGCAGGCAGTGCAGGCGGCAATTGAGGTGGTGAGCGAAACAGGGTCGATTGTCGTTTGTTCCGAGCTGGAACAATTGCCCGGGCCCGTATTTCAGCATCTAGCGGCCAACGAAGATTACGAAGTTGCAGCGCGGCAAATTCTGCAGGATGGATTGTTGGCCGATAGTTGGGCGGCCTGGCAGCTCTGCCGCGCGCTGCAGCATGGCCCGGTGTATCTGTGCAGCAAATTGCCTGACCGGGTGGTGGAGAGCGTGGGGTTCACTCCCTTGGCCGTGGAGCACGAATTAGAGCGGCTGATGCAAGTGCATGATCATGTGCTGGTGGTGCCGGAAGCCCAGCGTTTGCAGCCGCATTTGGCAATATGAGGCACCGCTTACAAGTGAATTGGAAATATTGCAGGGGTGTCCCTGGACTTTGATCGAGCAAACAAAGAGCAAAAAAAAGCACGGTGTCGCCGCAACCAAATAGATACAAGATATATGCGGGGAATTATTTGAACCACGAAGACACAAAGTCACAAAGATAGGGATTACAGATAATCTTCGTGTCGTGGTGGTTCTACTCGAGGCACTCAAATTTATGCCATTTGCAAAGACTTTAGTCGTTAGTAGCATAGGTAGTTTTTGAGTTTTTTCATACTACTAACACCCTAAATTTTTGTTTTTTGCACATTTTTTTCACCACGAAGAGCACGAAGACCACGAAGAACCCGTCCGGTTGTCGGTTTTTCCCTTCGTGTTCTTCGTGCTCTTCGTGGTTATCATTTTTGTCACCTACCGTTCACTGGAAACATTAATCAGGCCAGGCAAAGACTTTGGTTGCGGCTACGCCGCGCTGGGTCTTTTTCTTAGTCCCTGATCAAGCTTCGCTTGATCAGGGACTATTCCTCGTATTGGACTTTACATAGCAGATGACAAATTTTGCGACAGATAATTTTGTGACGGATTATGAGGCGTTGACCGGCGGCTGCGGATGTTGGGAACTCACGCAGTGGTCCGTCATCACCATGACGGGGCAAGACCGCGTGAGTTTTCTGCACCAGCTGTGCACGGCCGATATTCGGGGACTGGCGGTGGGTGCCGGTTGTGAGGCTTTCTGTACGGATGTGAAAGGCAAAATTTTGGCCCACGTAATCGTGCTGGTCCGCGAGGAGCAAGTCGACTTATTGACGGTGCCCGGGCATGCCCGGCCGATCCTGGAGCATTTCGATCGGTATATTATCCGGGAAGACGTTGTGTGCCAGGACAACACGGCAGGGCCAGCCTGGACACTTGTGTCGGGTGCGCAGGCCCCGGCCGCCCTCGAGTCTCTGCTGGAAGGGGCCGGTTCGCTTCCGCAGCAAACCTGGCACAGTGCCAGTTACCCGGTGCACGGTCGGGAACTGGTACTCGTGCGGACCGGGATGGTGTGGCCGCAGAGTTATCTGGTACGTGCGACCGTGGATGAACTGCTGGAGTACGGTACGGGGTTTCACGCGGTAACCGCTGAGGCGGCTTGGCATGCACTCCGCTTGGAATCGGGTTGGCCTTGTGGGGGCACTGATTTTTCCACGGAGCACCTGCCTCAGGAATTATCCCGTGATCGGCAGGCCATCAGCTTCACGAAAGGTTGCTATCTGGGCCAGGAAACCATTGCCCGGATTGATGCCTTGGGCCATGTGAACAAGCGGCTGTGCACGCTGGAATTTTCCGGTGCGCAGATCCCTCCGCCGGGTACCCACCTGCTGGCGGCTGGTCAACAGGTGGGCCAAGTCACCTCTGCCTGCTGGTCCCCAGCCAGACAAGCGCCCTTAGCGCTGGGCATGGTGCGACATGGGGCGAATGAGCTGAACACGCAACTAGAGAGCGCGTGTGGCGTAGCGACGGTTGTTGCAGCCGCTACGGAGCAGAGTACGGCGCCGTGAGTGCGTAAATAACTCCTACGAAAATAACAAGCTTCAGGAACGGAGGTCAACTGTCCAGTGCATCGCGACGCTCCCGATAACGGCGGCTGGCCCGTTTCAGAATGGCTCGTTCCTCCTCGGAGAGTTGGTCCAAACTCGTGTCGTGGAGTCGCTGCAAGATGGCGTCTACCCGTGCATCCTCGTTGACTTCTTGGGCCTGCCGTTTGCGGTCGAGAGCTGCTTGCTGTTTGTCCTGCAGTTGCTCGACCAGCACCGTTTCGCGCTGGTCTTCCCGCCATTGGTTGTGTGGCCACCCTGGATCGTCTGCGTCCCAGGCATCGATGGCCGTCCCCGGTTCCTGGATTTGGGTGTCGCGCAGGCCACCGTAAAGTTGCAGTACGGAGATAATCCCCCAGGGGAGCCAGGAGGGGACCATGCCGCCGGACGAATCGTATTTAAGGACCAGGCAGGCGGCCATGGCCGTCAGGAGCGATCCGCCGAGGGCGAGCCGCGAAGTGGCGATCGTCGCCGATTCCCGCCCCACGATGGGCCACAGCATACCACGCAGCAGTGTGGCACCCGCACAAGGATCCACGGGTAAGAGGTCGATTAACAGCAACCGCCAGTTGATCCAGACGAACAACTGGCACACCAAGATCGCCGTGTTGGTAGGTGATATAGTGGCCGGTGAACGGAAGCCGGGTACGTCATGGGGGGCCCACGCATAGAGCAGGCGATAAACCTCACGGTCGCCCGCGAGGGCCAAGCCACAGCCGCCCGTGATCAAGAGTGCCAGGCAAGTCATGGGTCCCACCAAGGCCGTTGCTAGATGCGCGGGAGGGTCGGAGGGCAACTGCACACGACTCCAGCTGCCGAAGGGCGCGATCACGCATTGCGAGACTTGTCCGCCCAGGCGCAGAACTGCGATTACCCGGGCCAACTCATGAACGGTCGCGCTGATCAAGAGGATGCCCAGTCCCCACAGGGCCACCACGGGTTGGAGGGCCGGTTGGAGCGAGGTGGACTGGACGAAGGGGGCGAGGCCAAGAGCCAGCAGGGGAAACAGAATGTGCAGACGTATCTCGATACCGCGGAGGCGGCCGACGCACAGGCTCCATGGATTGGCCGAATAGATCATACAGAGTATCTTACCAACGGCCCGGACGGCCGGCAAACTAACTTTTTTTGGTAATACTTCAGCCATCGGCAGTAGGCAGGTCGTAAGAGCAACTGGCATCATACGCTACGTCCTTTGCCAGTTAGCCCTTCGAAGTTGCTCTAAGGATTAAACATATCCTCAAGGGGCAGTTGCACTTACGACCGATCTTTCGAGCAGGCTGCGTCATTTGGCTGAATAGTAACACTTTTTTTACTACTCGTTTTCTGCTACCTGGGAGAGTCGCCATGTCGTCGCCGCCCCGAATCCTGCTGGAAGGGCCCAAGTTCCGAGTTGTCGAGCATCAAGTTGATGTTCCCCCGGGGGCCGCACCCCTGCGTCGCCAGATTGTGGAACATCCGGGGGCGGTGGCTATCTTGCCGCTGCTGCCAGGGAACCGTGTGTGTTTGATCCGCAATTACCGTGTGGCCGTTGGCAGGACCCTGGTGGAACTGCCCGCCGGGACGATGGACCCGGAGGAGCTGCCCGCCCAAACGGCCGCCCGCGAACTGCAGGAGGAAACCGGCTATACGGCCTCGGATTGGCGCGCGCTGCCGGCCTTTTTTATGTCGCCCGGTATTTTGCAGGAGCGAATGCATTTATTTGTGGCCCAAGGATTGACCCCCGGTTCACCAGCCCGTGAGGCGGGTGAAACTATCGACAACTTGATTGTTTCGTGGCCTGAGGCCGTCGCCATGGCCGAGCGCGGCGAGATTGAGGATGCCAAGTCGCTGGTAGGAATTCTGCTGTGGGACCGCTTGCGGGTGGCACCCGAGTGAGAGGCACGAGAGCCTGCCCTCGGCTTGAACGGGGGGGCGGCACCCCCTCCGTCGAGTCTTAGCCGATGGGCGATAGCCCCGGTTCTTGCGTG
>CAMYJY010000016.1 GCA_947258835.1 uncultured Pirellulales bacterium | reverse complement strand
CCCTTCGAAGTGACTCTAAGGATGAAACATATCCTCAAGGGGCAGTTGCACTTACGACCGATCTTTCGAGTAGGCTGCGTCATTTGGCTGAATAGTAACTTTTTCGTTTGTTGCTTCGTGGTAGACGTTGTTTCCGTTGTTTCGTCGTGGTTCAAAATTCTCAGCTAGTAGGCTAGGGCGGGCTCTACCGCTCGGCTTTGCCGCCGGTCATGGTGCGAAACACGGGATCGCTGCGGAGCAGGTCGAAATCCGGTTCATCGTGGACAAAATCGCGAAAGTTGCCATCGATGCTCAGCGCATTGGCCAAATAGTGCAAGGCCTGTCGTCGATCCTGGGCCAAACTCCAATAGCAGGCCAAGTTGTAGTGCAGGATGGCGCTGCCCGGCTCGACATCGACGGCCGGTTCCAAGGAGTCGATGGCGCCTTGCAGTTGGCCCACACGTTTGTAGCACCATGCCAAGGCCATGCGGACATGAATATCGTCGGGAATGAGTTCCAGACTCCGTCGCAGTGGCGGAAGCGCCTCCTGGTAACAGCGTAACTCGCGCCAGCATTCGCCGAGCAGATAACAACCGCGGGCGTCCTGCCAGACGATCTGCTTGCGTCGTCGGAGTGCGTGGAGGGCATGTGGGGCCATGCCCAATTCCAAATAGCCTTCCGCTTCGTGACGGACGCGAAAAATTTGTTCTCGCAATGAAATACGCATGGGACTTCCATCCAAAACGTTTGATCGCTGCCGCAGAACGCCACCGTGCGCGGCCAGCCAACACGTTGCAAATCACCACCTGGACCAAGGGGTCTGCAGAGATGCCGCGCGTGAGACAAACGATCGTGAGAAAAGGGAGTTATAGGAAAAAGAAAAGGACGTTGTAGAAAAGGTAGTTTGTTCGTGTCTTGTTTGGCAGGGCCCCCGTACGCAGATCTTGTCAGCCACCGGCGAACCGAGCGGTGTTCGCAGTGGCTGGCGGCCCCCGCTGCCAGCCGGGGACGAGCTCTGCTTCTAATTCTACACGCAAATTTGAGCCTTTCAAAATTTGCGTGGAAATTTTGAACCAGAACTTACCAGCCCGAAGTCGCTATCGATTTTTTCGGTAAACTCGCCGGCAGCAGAGCCGGCCCTCGGCTGGCAGCGGGGGCCGCCAACCAATGCGAGGGCGGCATGGCCGCCAACCAATGCGAGCTACCGCTCGGAAGGCATTAACCCGCTTCCGTTGGGCGGGCGGCAGTGCCGCCAACCAATGCGAGCTACCGCTCGGAAGACATTAACCCGCTTCCGTTGGGCGCTTGACTGTGCGCAGGTTTTAAACCAGGTTTGCCGCTTGCGGTCACGGGCGCGGTGCCTCAACATTCTGAATACGGTTCGGAAAAAATTCCGGTCTTTTCGCTTGCAGCGGATGCACAAAATGTTGCTCTCCCTGTGCGCGTGGAGTAGCCCACTGCGCCGTACATGTAGCTAGTCCGCGGACCTGCGACCCCGGGCAGTGGCTGCTGTTGCTTAAACACCACATGGTGTGGGCCGGAAGCAACAGGGTTGCCACTTTGCCACCAGGCCGTTTCTCGGCTGAAAAGGCTGGTTTTCTCGCTCCAAAGGGCCGCTGGCGATGCACTTCTCCGCGCCAGGTATGCCACTTGCGACAACTACCCTCGTCGCTTTTCTTGACCCAGTCGCGCAGCTTTGACTCTCCGCGATTGTTGGAGGTATGCCGTGTATCGATTAACGCTTATCCTGGCCATCTTGTCTGTGTTCAGCGCGGGTGCTGGAGACAACTTTCTGGCCCACTCGTCCGCTGTGGTCACCGCATCTCCGCTCGAGTTGAATCCCGGGCAGCAGGCCAGTTTTTCCGCTCAGCCTGCCCCCCAGGCCCCCGGACGCAGGGCCACTCCGCCTGCGGCGTTGTCCTGGGTTCGCACGCGTGATGGTTGGGAACGAGGCGAATACCTCTGGCTCCGGCCGGGTTGGTTGGGCAGTCCTACCCTCGATCCGCGCTTGGTAGGCCTGTTGCAGCTGTTGGTCTCGCTGTTTGCTCTGTTGGCCTTTCCCTGCGCCAAGCCCGTGCCTCAGACCGTAGCCAGCCCAACGGTCACGGAGCGTGTGCTGGGCGATCGCATGCTGCGAACGGATGCTCGTCCTCCACGACACCAGCGTCGCGGCTGGCCGCATGCCTGCCCTCCGGGCGTGTTCGCGGAACACCAAGCGTGAGCTTCGGTGGCTCGTCGGCTCCTATATCTATTTGGCTGCGGCTACGCCGCGCTGGGCTGCCTTTCGGCCGCTGGACCCCCACGGTGGTGCTGAGGTAGGTGCTGCCCCAAAGGTTCCCCCGCTTCGCTCAAAGCTAGCTGGAAGGGAATTTGTGAATTTTTTTGTACGAATGCTCGGTCCATGCGGCACTAAATTAATAGGGGCTAGGGGCTAGGGGCTAGGGGCTAGGGGCTAGGGGCCCGAGTATTCGTGCAAAAAAATTCGCCTGCGGGCGGAACCTAGAAGTTTTCTGCTGGCATTATAGTTTTAGGAACATCCTATGCGACTCACACTCCGCACCTTATTGGCCTATTTGGATGACATCTTGGACCCAGCGGACCATGAGGATCTGGGCCAAAAGATCGAGGCCAGCGATTTTGCCACCGAACTGATCCACCGCTCGCGCGATGTTTCGCGCCGTTTGCGGCTCAGCGCTCCGCCCGTCGACGCGGGGGCCGAGCAGTCCGGTGGTGCGGAGGGGGGGGGCGGTGGTGTCCGAGTCGCGGATGCCAATGTGGTGGCCGAGTATCTTGACAACACCCTGCCGCCTGAAGATCTGGCCGATTTCGAGCGTTTATGCATCGAGCCCAGCACGAAGGCTGACATGCACCTGGCCGAGGTGGTTTCCTGCCATCATGTGTTGACGATGGTGTTGGGCGAACCGGCAGAGATTGATCCTCAACTCAAGGAGCGGCTCTACCAATTGCCGGCGGATCTTGCCAGCGGTAAGAAACTGCGGATTGAGTCCGCGCATGTGCCTCCCGCGCAGGTTGCCCCGGACGCACCGCCTGCAGCGAGTGCTCCGCCAGCACATGCGACCCCTGCTGGCAGACAGACAGCGACACCTGGTGGCGGGCAGCTTCCCGATTATTTGCTGGCGGCGGCTGCCTCCCGCACACGAGTACGGCGGATCCTGTTGGCCATGGTGGCCGTGGCTGGGGTGGGTTTGTTGGCTTGGCTGGTCGCGCCGCTGCTCTCTGAACCGGATATGCCGAGTGATCTGGCCGCAGTCGATATGGAAGAGTTTACTGGCGAGATCCTGATCGAAGACGGTCCGATCGAGATGCTAGGAGATTTAGGGAGTGGGGCGGATAACACCGTGTCCGCCCCTGCGGAACCGGCGGCGGAGACCGCAGCTGCCGTGGCTGTTTTGCAGGCCCCGCTAGCGCCTTATCCGCCTGCCGCCGAGAGCGGATCGGCGGAGCCACCGGCCAGCACCGTGGCAGAGGATCCGCTGCCTGCATGGCAGGCAGACCTAGCCCACCCGGCAGACGCAACGGAAACAGCGGACCCAGCTGCAGCAGTGGAAGCCGCTGACTCTCCCGATGGCGGGTTGCCAGGAACCGGTTCCGCAATCCCCCCAGGCCCATCGTCACCATCCGAGCTGGACGGTGCTGAGATGAAAGCAAGTGTGACTGGCACTACGGCTGCGGGCACCACGGCTGCGGGATCGTCCCCGCTGACGGAGTCCCTTTCCAATAATCAATGGGATGTACCCGGCGACGCCACTGCAGACGAGCCAATGACCGCCATTCCTGCGGAGACCGGTCCTGCGGAGGTCGCGGAGACAGCGCCCGTGCAGACAGGGTCTGCTGAGATGGGGTCTGCTGAGATGGGGTCTGCTGAGATGGAGCTCGTGGAGAGCGAGCCCGCGGAGACGGGATCCGTGGAGATGGGGGCGTCGGGAGGGGCTGACGAGCGCAGCCAGCCTGCTCTCGTACCTCAAGAACCTATCCAAATCGGCAAGTATTTGGGCAACCGTGATGTTTTGTTGCGGTACGACCAGCCGTCTCAGGAGTGGCGGCGGCTGTCCCCACGCAGTCCGCTCTCCACCGGCGAAGTCTTGTTGTCTCTGCCCAAGTTCCGCACGCATGTCGTTGTGGGAGACATCAACCTCTACCTGTCGGGGGGAACCCAGCTGCGGCTGGTGGCCCCCGCGGATCGCCAAGGAGATACTGCCGCGCTGGAACTGGCCTTAGATTTTGGCCGGGCCCTCGTGATTGCCGGTTTGCAGGGCAATCGTTTGGCGTTGCAGCTGGGGGACCAGCTGCGCCAGTTCCAGCTAGATAGTTCGGCGAGTTTGGCCGTGGAAGTCCGGCGGGTGTTTGTGCCGGGGAGTGATCTGCGCCAACAGTCCCCGGTAGAGATTGTCTGGTATTTGACCAGTGGGACCGTGGTGTGGCCCAACGCGGCAGGTCAGCAGCAGACGATCGCTGGCCCTGCAATGTGGAAAACGTTGGCCGGTGTCGATGACCTGCCCCTGGTTATCGACGAACTCCCCGCGTGGATCGATGGTGAGTCCGTGACGGAATCAGAGCGTCGGGCACGGAACGCACTGGACAAAGAGTTGCCCTTTGATCGTTCGGTCGCACTCCGCTTGCTGGAGCTGAGTGGCCAGAATGGGCTGGGCCGTCGCCGAGAAGTACGAACCCTCACGGCTGAGGCCACCGTCTATGTGGGGGTTTTTGAGCCGTCGGTCCAAGCACTGGGCGATAGCGACCTCAGTCGCACCTGGGAGGTGCAGATTGATGCCCTCCGCCAAGCCATGGCCCGGAGTCCACAGGTGGCCGAGCAGGTCCAGGCGGCGTTTGTGAACCAACGGGGGGCTGCCGCCGCCGCCGATTTGATGGAAATGCTGGTAGGCTACGATTTGGGCGCCGTAGGCGATACTCGCCCCACGGGTGTCCTGGCCAAGCTGATCCGCTGGCTAGAGCATGACAGCTTAGACTATCGCGTACTGGCCATTCACAATCTGAACGAGATTACGGGTGTTTATGACCCCGATCTCAAGCGGCGGACTGCAAATTTGGGTGGTTTTAAACCCAACGGTCCCATTAAGAAGCGTCAAATTGCAGTTAAGAAGCTGTGGCAGCGTCTGGAGGCGGATGATTTGCAGCCGCGGAAATGAGCCAAACCGGGTTTTTTCCCAGGATAATCGGCCCCGGCGGCCAACTTCGGCGCTGCCGGTCAAAGTATGCTAAGTGTGTGGCATTTTGGGCTGGCGCGGGGCCGGCCTGGCCCAGCGGCGGGCCAATTTTCGTGGCCGCAGGTGGTTTGTCGGTCAGCCCGGCAGCCGCTAGAATGGAGCCACTGGCGGGACCCCTGCCCAGGGGTGCCACCGTGCCAATTTTGTGCCCGAGAAGGAGCGATAGCCTGTGCAAATAAGTTTAGCCGTACGCCATGGTCATCTGAGTGAAACCTCGCAGGAAAAGCTCAGAGAAAAGGTGGGCAAAATCAACCGGTTCTCTGATCGGCTGATGGCGATCGAGGTCGTCGTCGATCTGAAAGACGAACATGCCCCCGAGGTCGAAATTATGGTTTCGGCTGCCCGCAAGCACGACTTCATCGCCCAGGCCACGGCTGATAAATTGTTTTCAGCCGTTGACTCGGCCATGCAAAAAATCGAACAGCAAATGAAGAGACATAAAGAGAAAGTCCAAAAAAAACACCGCGGTACCGATCAGCGGAGATCGTCTATCCCGCCCACAGACCAGCATGATGAATAATGGGAGGCGTGCCGGTCCACCTGATTGTCTTCCCGTCTCCCTGAGCGGGCCCGGATCTACGTCCTGAGTTGCCCCCCCGCGGGGTGGGGCAACCGCCACGAGAGGAAGTTTAAAAAGTTATGAAGTTTATTGATTTTGTGAGTCGTGATGCAATTCGTACCAGTGTTGATGTGGATGACAAAGAGCAGGTCATCCGCTCCATGGCGACGGCCCTGCTGGAGTCGGGCAAGATTGACCAAGACCAGCACGAAAGTATTGTCGAAGCCATCCTGAAACGGGAAGAACTGGGGAGCACGGGAATCGGACGCGGGGTCGCGGTGCCACACACCAAGCATCCGAGTGTGCAGGAGCTGGTAGGCACCGTGGCGGTCAGTGAAGCGGGAGTGGATTTTGATAGCCTGGATGGTGAGAAAGTGCACTTGTTGTTTTTGCTCGTGTCACCGCCCGATCGTCCTGGGGATCATTTGCGGGCTCTGGAAAACATTTCCCGTCAGCTCCGGGACGAAACATTTTGTCGTTTTCTCAAACAGAGTAAGTCCGCGGATGACGTGTGGCAATTGCTCGAAGAAGCCGACAACAACCAATTTGTTTAAAGTTGCATATTGCTCAAACTGAAAACGAGGCCTCCATGAAGCCGGTAAAGCCCGGGAAAACAGCATCCGTTTCCGCACCGCGGCGGCTCGCCAAGAAACCCGGTTGAGAGGCGGATGGAGTGGGCTTTTCCGGCCCAAACCGGCCAGCACCAGGCATACCTATTTTCACTTTGAGTATATTACTTATTAGTAGTTTATGGATTTACCAGTCGAAGAACGAACGGTCGTTGTTACCAATCCGCAGGGTTTGCATGCGCGGCCGGCGGAGTTGTTTGCCCGGCTGGCATTGAAATTTGATTCCGATATTGAAGTAATTCGCGAGAGTTTGCGTGTTGATGCCAAAAGCATTTTGCATGTGCTAACCTTGGGTGCTGTGCAAGGAACCGAGTTGGTCCTGCATGCCCGCGGTGCGGATGCAAAGCAGGCCCTGGAGGCCTTGGCGCGACTTGTAGGCAACGATTTCGTGGCCGATGAAAAACTAAGCCAAGAGAGTCCGAGCTAATCCGGTTGTGTTGAGGGGATTGGGGCGAGAGGCGTTTTCGTGGTTCGCATGCCGCGCTCGGCATGCCGCGGCAATGGAAACGGTCGCCGTGCCAGCCTTCCCGGAGCCGCTGGGGCCAAACGCGGCTGACGCCGGCAGCTGGCGTCGCAGCGAATTTGGGCCGCTTGCAAAACATTTGCGGGCCGCCCGCGCATCGTACAAAGTTAATACAAACACACACACTGCAGTGTCCGAGTTATTCGGCCAGCAGACAGCAAATCAGAGGATCGCGGGATGGGTTTGCCGGAGACCCCTGGAACGCCTGATGGTGACGCCAGGAGCGGTGTCCGAGCGATCCCGTGACGCGTAGAGACCCACCGCCCCTTGCGGGAGGTCTGACGGTGGGGTCGTTGGTTTTGGTTTGCCAGACGTTCGCTAGCCCGGTTTGCCGGACACTGCCTAGGGAAGGGCGCTATGGAACGCCTCCAAGGCATTGCGGTTTCACCTGGAATCGCCATTGGTGAAGCACTTGTTTTAGACAACGAGGGGTTTCGGATCCCTCGGCGGTTTTTGCCGCGCGACGCGGTCGAGGACGAACTCGGTCGTCTGCACAGCGCTTTTGAGGCGGCAATCGCCGAAGTGGAGCACAACCGCCAGCAGGTTGCGGATCAGCTAGGGGATGAGTATGCGGCCATTTTCTCGGCCCACTTGCAAATGTTGCGCGATCAGCGTTTGCACGAAGAAATCGAGGAGATGATTCGCAGTCGGCACTACTCTCCCGAGTACTCGGTGAGCCGCGCGCTCCGCCGCTATGCCAAAGTCTTTCAATCGCTAGAAGGCCATTATATGGCCGAGCGGGCCAACGATATCTTCGATATCGAAAAGCGGCTGCTGCGCAACTTACTGGGACGTGCCCGAGAAGAGTTGTCCCGCATCACCTCGCCCGTATTGGTGCTGGCCCACAATCTCACCCCCAGCGAGACGGCCAATCTGAACCCACGTTTCGCCATGGGTTTTGTCACCGAAATTGGCGGACCCGGCAGTCACACGGCCATTGTGGCCGAGGGCCTGGGGATTCCAGCGGTCGTCGGCATTGGCCCTTTTTTGACCGATGTCTCCGGCGGTGACACGGTGATTATTGACGGCGATCAGGGGCAGCTGGTGCTGCATCCTGACGAAGAAACGCTCGCCCACTATCGGCATGAAGTCGAAGAGCAGCGGTCTCTGGCCACCAAGCTGGAGGTGCTGCGTGAGTTGCCGGCGGAGACCAAAGATGGCGTGCGTATCGCTTTGATGGGAAATATCGAGTTTCCCACCGAGGTTGCCCAATGCCAGGAACGGGGGGCCGATGGTATTGGACTGTATCGCACCGAGTTTATTTATCTTGGTCGCGAGGACGATCCCACCGAGGAAGATCATTTTGAAGCGTACTCCCATGTGGTGCGGTCCATGGCCGGGAAGCCGGTGATCATGCGTACGCTCGATCTCGGTGCGGATAAGATGCGTTCTTTGCCCGATCCCGAAGACGAACGCAATCCATTTTTGGGACTGCGCAGTATTCGCCTCGCGCTGCGGAATCGGGACATGTTTCGCACGCAGTTGCGCGCCATTTTGCGTGCCAGTGCCGAGGGCGAGGTGCAGATCATGTTTCCGTTGGTCAGTACGATCATCGAGCTGCGTCAGGCCCGCATGGTGCTGGTCGACGCCATGGAAGATCTGGAAGAAGCTGGCATCGCCTTCGATCGCGATCTGAAAGTGGGCATGATGGTCGAAGTGCCCTCGGCCGTGATGATGATGGACCGCTTTGTGGAAGAGGTCGATTTTTTCAGCATTGGTACCAACGACCTGACTCAGTACTGCCTGGCCGTCGACCGCAGCAATAAGGATGTTGCCAATTTGTATACGGCAGCCGATCCCGCCGTGCTCCGGATGATTGAGATGGCGCTGCATGCCGCCGAGCAGGCACAAATTCCGATCAGCATGTGCGGCCAAATGAGCGGCAATCCCTTGTACACCATGCTGTTGCTGGGCCTGGGTTTGCGCAGCTTTAGCGTCACACCCGCTGCCGTACCCGAAATCAAACGAGTGTGTCGCAGTGTGGCCATCGAACAATGCGAGCAGGTGGCCCAACGCGTCCGCAAATTGGAAGGCGCACGTGCCATCAAGGCCTATCTCAAAGAGGAGTTGGCCAAAGTATTTCCTGAATTCCCCATGTAGTTGCAGTTGCTGAAAGAACGGCCAGAGGCCGTTCTTTCAGCAGTCAATTGATCAGAACAAAAAACAAATTATCGACGTTTCCTCCCGCGCGGTCCCGGAAAATCATCGAGCGGACTGAGAAGCTTACGGAGTGAACCGTCTCGACAGCCCATTTTTACTTGCTGAGATCGCGGCCCGCGGCCGCGATCTCAGCAAGTGCATACAGAAAGTCAATATTATGAAGCATGAAATGTTAATCAATGTCGCGCAGCCGGAGGAATGCCGCATCGCGATTGTTGAAGAAGGACAACTGGAAGAGTTGTACATCGAACGTAGCAGTCAAGACAATTACGTAGGCAATATCTACAAAGGCAAGATCGTGAATCTGGAGCCGAGTATCCAGGCTGCCTTTGTTGATTTTGGCGTGGGGCGGAACGGGTTCTTGCATATTAGTGATGTCGAATCTCAGTACTTTCGCCAGGGAGGCTACGATCCAGACAAGCCCATTCAACCCGATGGGTCGCAGCAGGCGCCTGAGGCCGCTGCGGAAGGTAGCGATCAGGGCGAAGCCCAAAACGGCCGCAGCACCGCCCGTCGCAAAGTCCGGCCTGGCCTGCGTCCCCGCATCAAGCCACCCATCCAGTCGATCTTTCGCCGTGGCGATGAGGTCTTGGTGCAGGTGATTAAGGAAGGAATTGGCACCAAGGGTCCCACGCTGTCCACCTATATCAGTATTCCTGGTCGCTACTTGGTGTTGATGCCTGCGTTGGGCCGGATTGGCGTCTCACGGAAAATTGAAGACGAGGACGACCGTCGACGTCTCCGGGGTATTTTGCGGGAATTGAACCCGCCGAAGGGCGTGGGGTTCATCGTGCGCACCGCAGGTACGGACCGCAGCAAGCAGGAATTGTCGCGGGACCTGGCCTATTTGTTGCGGCTCTGGAAGGTGATCGTTCGCCGCATCAAAAAGGATCCGGGACCGGTCTGTATCTATGAAGAAAGCGATATGATCATCCGCACCATCCGCGATATTTTTACGGAGGAGGTGGATACGATCCTCATCGATGAAGAAGCCGCTTATGAGCGGGCCAAGGAATTCCTGCAAATTGTGATGCCTCGGTTTGTCAATCGTTTGCATCTTTACGATGGCAAAGAGCCCCTCTACCACAAGTACAAGCTGGACGAGGAGATTTCGAATATCAACCACCGCCAAGTGCCGCTCAAAGGTGGGGGTTCCTTGGTGATCGATCAAACCGAGGCCCTGGTGGCTATTGATGTCAATAGTGGCAGTTTTCGCACGGATGGATCGGCAGAGGAGTCCGCTTTCAAACTGAATCAAATTGCGGCCAAGGAAATTGCGCGTCAACTTCGCTTGCGTGACCTGGGCGGAGTGGTGGTGAATGACTTCATCGATATGCGCCGGGAACGCTATCGCAGGATTGTCGAGCGCACGTTGCGGGATGCCGTCCAGCGGGATCGGGCCCGCACCAAGATCCTCCGCACGAGTCCCTTTGGATTGATTGAAATGACGCGCCAACGCATCCGGCCCAGCCTGAAGCGGAGTGTCTACAAGGAGTGTCCCAGCTGCACGGGCTCCGGATTGGTGAAGTCGGCGGAAAGCATGGCCATTGAAGTCATCCGCAAACTAATTTTGACCGTGCAGCCGCAGGAAGTCTCGCGGGTTACCGTATCGGTGGAGGAAGCGGTGGCCAGTTATCTCAACAATCGCAAGCGGCGCGAGCTGACCCAGCTGGAGGATCAGTACGGGCTGGAGCTGGTGGTGCTGGGCCGCGAGGACGTTTCTCCGGAGTTCTTAAAAATTAGCTGTGAGGATAGTGCGGGGCGTGAAATCCGGGGAGGCAAGCGTTAGTTGCCGGACGTTGGGCCGGGATTTGTGGGTCGAGCGCACCGCCCGTCGTCAGGATCTCGGCCAGGGCGCGACACTCTCCCGGGGGGGATCCGCGGGCGGTAGGTTGGTGCGCGCGGGCGGTCTCCCAGCCGCGAGACGCCTCCTAGGAAGAGCGCGGGGCGTGCCAAACCGGCCCCTCGACGGGGCCGGGTGGATGGGTTAAACTGTGGCACTCGGATGGCACTGGCGCTACGAACCGCCACAGAATTTTGGTGCCTGCGCACAGGGAAGCGCCTTCTGGAACCTCAACACCTTAGCCCCACAAGCCCTATTTATGTACGCGATCATTACTGACGGCGGTCACCAATACAAAGTTGAAGAAGGCCAAGAGCTGGCGATCGATTTCCGCGAGGTCTCGGCTGGTGACCAGCTTACCTTTGACAAGGTGTTGGCGATTAGCAACGGCTCGGGAGATCTCAAGTTGGGGACGCCGATGGTGGAGGGGGCCAGTGTCCTGGCCGAGGTTGTGGGCGCCGAGAAGGGTGAGAAGCTGGTGGTCCAAAAGCTGCGTCGGCGGAAAAACTCCCGCCGCAAGACGGGCCATCGTTCGATGCACACCCGTGTGAAGATCGCCAAAATTTCTAGCTAGCCGCTTCTGGGTAGCCACTGCTGGGTTGTCTCAATTCTGTCCGGCACGAAAGTTATTGCCAAGTAGCGGCAGTAATTTTTGCACAACGGTTACCAAAGAGAGCCCCCACACATTAGCCGGCGGGCGATAGCCCCGGTTCCGTGAGGCGCGGGGGGGGCATTGTTTGCCGCGGGTGGCACCCAACCCTGGTCACGATTTTGTGAAGCAGGCAGTGGGCGTTTTTTGTCTGCTGAGCAGTGACTGGTGGATTGCTCTGCCCGCTACGTCTCCGTCATTCCCACATCCTTTCTGTCATTCCCGCATCCTTTCCGTCATTCCCACATCCTTTCTGTCATTCCCGCATCCTTTCCGTCATTCCCGCGCACGCGGGAATCCAGTAGCAGTGCCAGTGGTCTAGATTCCCGCCTGCGCGGGAATGACGCAGGAGAGCGGCGCGGCCGGCAATCTGCTTTGGAACACCCAACACCTCCTGTGCTGCGCACTGATACTCTCTTCAAACTCGTCGTCGCAGCAGGCCCAGGCAGCCGACCAGCAGCAGCAGGCTGCTGGCGGGCTCGGGGGCGGTGGTGATCCGCAGGTTGTCTAGGTACAAATCCGGGTCGGGGTTCCAAGGGTTGGAAAGCTTCAATTCCCACAGCATCTCGCCCGGGATTAAGCCCAAGTCGGCCAGCACGAACGATTCACGGAACTGGCTGTAGGTGGGTGCGGGGACGCCGGGTGATTCCACCGTGGCCAGTTCCTCGCCTGCCAGCAGGATGGTCAGTTTGCCTTCCGTGGGAAACCAGTATTCCAACTCGATGTCGAGCACGCTCTGGCAGTCGATGACTTGGCTGATCCACAGGGCCCCCTCTGGATCGAACAGCAGAAATACCATGCCGTAAGAGATACGCACGCGATGCAGTCGCAGGCAGAGGCTTAGCTTCGTGAGTCCTGGCCCGGCTGATTCGTATTCTTTGGTTGTGCTGGACGAGACGTTGGATGGAAACTTACCCCGCACGGTATAGCCGAGCTCATGGCGGCGACTAAGTTGGAGCCTTTCACGGTCCATAAGACATAGCCTGTCGACGCCCCCGCAAACAGGCTGGCGCTCACTCCGACAATAAGTGCCTCGAGTGGATCGTGTTCCAGCTGCTCCTGTTGGAATGCGTCCAGCATGGTCTCCAATTGTTCGACATCCAACTGCACTTCGAAATCACTGCTGGCTTGAGCCGATCCTAGGTCCTCGTCCGAAATCTTGCAGATTGTTTTTGCGCAGCCGGATTCGGCCGACTGCTGGAACAGGACAGCTTGACCCCGCAGGTCGTCTAACTCGATCCCCAGTGGCTCCTGCCGGAGCAGCGCGTGCATGTCAGATAGATTGCGTGGAGCGGGTGTTTGGTATTCCTCGGAATGTGCACTGAGCACGCGCGTACCTTCCGGTTTGGCCGTGACAGGCTCCTTGGGTGTGGTGGGTGCTTGCTGGTCAGGGGACGCAGACTCAGCTTCAGACTCAGGCTCTGCAGTGCGCTCCTCCTCGGCCTCTGAGTCGTCTTGTAGGATGGGATTGATATCGATCTGTATTCCGTCCACGTCTTGGAGCACGCCCCCCGCGCCAAAGCTGCCGCCGTCGTGTGTGCTCACCAGCAGTGTGTCGGCCGCTGTGCCGGAAACATCGCCCGTGCACGTGTAGTGCAAACTTGCCAGACTGGCGTTGACATCCGCCGCCGACCCCTGCAAGGTCAGGTCGCCGGAGTTGTTGGCGCCGCCAGAAATCGTGGCGCTGCCAGCCAACGTGACTTCGAGCACACCGTGCGCCACCTGCAAGCGGGTGGTGATCGGGGCGGCCCCCAAATCCACATCGCTGACGGTAATGTTGGGGATGGCTGTGGAGACTCTTTCATTGATTACTTGGGTGCCCGGGGTGGTATTTACTGGGGAGTCGTTCACGGCCGTGATGTCAATTTGGACGGTATCCACGTCTTGGAGCGGACCTCCCACGCCCGTATTTCCTCCGTCGTCGGTGGTGATGGTCAGGGCATCCGCACCCACTCCGTTCAGGTCTGTGTTGCCCGTGTAAAGCAGGCTTGACAGCGTCGCGTTCACATCCGCCAGGATGCCTTGGAGGGTGAGGTCGTGGCTGCCGCTGGCTCCGGAAATAATGGCAGCCGAGCCGGACAGGGTCACGTCGAGTACGCCGGCGTTCACTTGCAGGCGGGTGGTGATGGAATGGAGCCCCGCATCCGCGTCTGCAACGCTGATGCCGGCGAGTGTTGTGGGTGTTTCTTCCGCGGCGACGGAGACTCCCGGTGCCAGGTTGACCGGGGCATCGTTCAAGGCCCCCACGAGGTCGATGTCGCGGGTGAGGGTGCCCGAGTCGGTCTGTCCGTCATTCGCCGTAAAGCTGATCGTGCGTGTCACCAGCGCCGGGTTGTCGCTGGTATTCTCATAGGTGATGCTGTGCAGGGCCGTTTCGTAATTGGCCAGTAGCGCCGAGCCGCTCAAACTGAGGGTGCCGGTGCTGACATCCCAGCTGCCGGTGATGCCGAGCTGATCGGCAAAGGCCAGGACATCTTCGCCGCTCTGATAATTGCCGGTGATTTGCACCACGGCGGACTCGATGTTGGTGTTGTCCACGTCACTTAGGGCCAGCGTGGAGGTGACTATTACGGCTCCGTCATCTTCCGTGTAGGCCAGGTTCGTTCCTTCGATGGCCGTTGCCACGGGGGCATCGTTCACGGCCGTGACGTCGATGTCGCGCGTGAGGGTGTTGGAATCGGTGTCACCGTCGTTGACTGCGAAGCTGACGGTGCGCGTCAGCGTGGACGGGTCGTCGCTCGTATTTTCAAAGGTGATACTGCGGAGGGCCGTTTCATAGTTGGCGAGCGTGGCGGAGCCGCTCAAACTGAGGGTGCCGGTGCCGGCGTTCCAACTGCCGGTGATGCCCAGTTGATCAGCAAAAGCCAAGACGTCTTCACTGCTCTGATAATTACCAGTGATTTGAACCACAGCCGACTCGATGTTGGTATCGTCCGCATCGCCGATGGCGAGCGTGGAGGTGATCGCTACTGCGCCATCGTTTTCGGTGTAGTCTAGATTTGCGCCTTCAATGGTCGACTCCACCGGGGCATCGTTCTCGGCGGTGAGATCGATGTCTCGCGTGAGGGTTTTGGAGTCGGTGTTGCCGTCGTTGACTGTAAAGCTGACGGTGCGGGTGAGCGTGGACGGGTCGTCACTCGTGTTTTCAAAGGTGATACTGCGGAGGGCCGTTTCGTAATTGGCAAGAGTCGCCGAACCGCTCAAACTGAGGGTGCCGGTGCCGGCATTCCAGCTGCCCGTGATCCCTAGCTGATCGGTGACCAGGACCACGGCGGACTCGATGTTGGTATCGTCCGGGTCACCGATGGCCAGCGTGGAGGTGACAGCTACCGCGCCGTCGTTTTCGGTGTAGGCTAGATTGGCCCCTTCGATGGTAGATTCGACGGGGGCGTCGTTCTCAGCGGTGAGGTCGATGTCCCGCGTGAGGGTGTTCGAGTCGGTATCGCCATCATTGACCGTAAAGCTGACAGTTCGTGTGAGCGTGGACGGGTCGTCACTCGTGTTTTCGTAGTTGATACTGCGAATGGCCGTTTCATAATTGGCGAGCGTAGCTGAACCGCTCAAACTGAGGCTGCCCGTGCCTGCATTCCAGCTGCCGGTGATGCCGAGTTGGTCAGTAAAGGCCAAGACGTCCTCACCGCTGGCATAGTTGCCAGTAATTTGGACCACGGCGGATTCGATATTGGTATCGTCCGGGTCACCGATGGCCAGCATGGAGGTGATGGCCACCGCGCCATCGTTTTCGGTGTAGGCTAGATTGGCACCTTCAATAGCGGACTCGACAGGGGCATCGTTCTCAGCGGTGAGGTCGATGTCTCGCGTGAGGGTGTTCGAGTCGGTATCGCCATCATTGACCGTAAAGCTGACGGTGCGGGTGAGCGCGGACGGATCGTCGCTCGTGTTTTCATAGGTGATACTGCGAATGGCCGTTTCATAATTGGCGAGTGTGGCTGATCCGCTGAGGCTCATCGCACCGGAGCCCGTATTCCAACTGCCGGTGATCCCCAGCTGATCGGTAAAGGCCAAGATATCTTCACCACTGGTATAGTTGCCAGTAATCTGAACCACGGCCGACTCGATGTTTGTATCGTCCGCGTCGCCGATTGCCAGCGTAGAGGTGATGGCCACCGGACCGTCGTTCTCGGTGTAGGCCAGGTTGGCACCTTCGATGGTGGACTCGACCGGGGCATCGTTTTCGGCCGTGAGGTCGATGTCGCGAGTGAGGGTGCTCGAGTCGGTATCACCGTCGTTGACCGTGAAGCTGACGGTGCGGGTCAGCGTGGACGGGTCGTCGCTGACGTTTTCGTAGGTAATACTGCGAATGGCTGTTTCGTAATTAGCGAGTGTGGCCGAACCGCTCAAACTGAGGGTGCC
>CAMYJY010000015.1 GCA_947258835.1 uncultured Pirellulales bacterium | reverse complement strand
GCTTCGTGTTCGATTTGGTTCCATGTACGCATGATACTTACATGTTCCGCGAGCGACTGATGGGAGCGGATCAAGGCCTCCCGAGCGGTAGCTCGTATCTGCCGACGGCCCCGCCGCCTTTGCCATGCAATACGGAACCTCTCAATGTACCGCACGTCTGGGCGGTGTCAATGGCACGGTCCCACGTTACTAATCCCTAGCCCCTAGTCCCTAGTCCCTTCGTCATCCGGCAAGGGCGGCAACTTGGTATCTTCCTGCGGGGCCTCCGCACCCTGCCAGCCAGCTCCGCCTGCCAATCCTTCCTCGGGAGCGGGGGCCAGCGACGGGCTGGCTGGGGCCGGTTCCACCTGGGGCGGCGGGACTTCGGTGATGGTGTCACCAACATTGCCCATCAAGGCATCCAGGCTGGAGGGAACTTCAGGCACCGGCTTGGACGTCGCAGGTTTTCCCCCGTTGGAGCCGGCCCCCCCCTCCGACCCAGCTTGCAAAGCCGATTCGAGCAAGGGGAACGAGCGTTCCAGGACACGTTCCTTGGCAGCTGCCAGTTCTTCCAGGGCCGCGGCATGGATCCGAACTTCGGATTCCTGAATCGAGTGAAAACCGGTACCAGCGGGAATCAAATGGCCGAGAATGACATTTTCCTTCAGCCCCACCAGTTGGTCCGTGCGGCCGGCCAAGGCCGCTTCGGTGAGCACCTTGGTCGTTTCTTGGAAACTCGCGGCGGAGATGAAACTCGAACTTTGCACCGAGGCCTTGGTAATACCCAACAGCTGGGTACTGGCGGTCGCCATTTTCGGCTTGGAGCCCTTGGTAATCTCTCCGCCTAAGGTTTCGATCTGGGCGTGGGCTTGCTCCAACACTTTCTGGGAGACAATCGCACCCTCCATAAACTCGCTATCGCCCGGATGCGTGATCCTCAGGCAATGGGTCAACTTTTCGTTGGCCAGGCGGAAATCAAACTTGTCGATGACACTGCCTGGCAACAAATCCGTATCGCCGGGTGCTTCCACGCGGACCTTACGCAACATTTGCGAGACGATGATCTCGATGTGCTTATCGTTGATTTCCACCCGTTGGCTACGGTACACATTCTGGATTTCACGGGTCAGATACTGCTGGACCGCTTCTTCACCCGAGATCCGCAAAATGTCATGCGGCACGAGCGGTCCATCCACCAACGCCTCACCGGCCCGCACATGGTCGCTGGCATGCACCCGCAAGTGCTTGCTATGCGTGACTAGGTGCTCACGTTCGATGCCCGTTTCGCTGCGGACAATGATCGATCGCTTACCACGTTTCTTTTCGCTCAAAATCTCGACCACACCATCGATCTCGGCAATCACGGCCGGATCTTTGGGTTTGCGGGCTTCAAAGATTTCCGTCACGCGAGGCAGACCCCCGGTGATGTCCTGGGTACCGGATGCCTCACGGGGTGTCTTGGCGACCAGGGCCCCGGGGGCAATGACTTCCCCTTCCGAGACCTCCAGGTGGGCACGCTCGGACATGTAGTAGAAGTCGAGAATTTTGCCATCTTGAGGATCTTCCACCACGATTTGAGGGTGCAAATCGCCTTTGTGCTCAATCACCACGAAGCGGGTCTTCCCGCTAGGATCGACTTCACTGCGAATGGTTTCGCCTTCCACCAAGTCTTCAAAGCGAATCTTACCACCCGTTTCGGCCAGAATGGGAATACTGTGCGGATCCCACTCGCAGATCGTATCGCCCGCTTTGACGGTCGCGTTTTCTTCCACACGCAAGGTCGCTCCGGCGGGAATTTCGTATTTCTCCACCTCGCGGCCGCGCTCATCCACCAGGGAAATCTCTCCATTGCGGGCCAAGACCACCAAGTTGCCCGCTTCGTTGCGGACCACCTTCAGCCGTGCGAATTTTGCCACACCACCCTTCTTGGTCTTGATGTCGCTGTCCTCAACGTCCCGCTGGCCCACGCCTCCAATGTGGAACGTACGCATCGTCAACTGCGTGCCCGGCTCACCAATACTCTGGGCTGCGATAATCCCTACAGCCATGCCTTCCTCGACCAGCGAGCCGGTCGACAGGTCCATGCCATAACAGTTCCGACAAATGCCGAGCGGGGCATCACACGTCATGGGACTGCGAACTTGGATTTTCTCCAATCCCAACTCTTCGATCTTCCGCGCCACATCCGAAGTGATCATTGCATTCTCGGCCACGATGACTTCGTCGGTGATCGGGTTGACGATGTTGGTACGGCTGACGCGCCCTTTGATGGACTCGGCCAAGCTGACTTCGACCTTCTCGCCCCGATAAATAATTCCCTTGGTAATGCCCTGCGTCGTCTGGCAGTCATTGCAAGTGATCACTACGTTCTGGGCCACGTCGGCCAGCTTACGTGTCAAATAACCCGAGTCGGCCGTCTTGAGTGCCGTATCGGCCAAACCCTTCCGGGCACCATGCGTGCTACTAAAATACTCCAGCACCGTCAGGCCTTCGCGGAAGTTGGCCTTGATCGGTGTTTCAATAATTTTTCCGGATGGCTTGGCCATCAAACCACGCATCCCGCCCAACTGACGCATCTGCTCGACACCGCCACGAGCACCGGAGTGGGCCATCAGGTAAATCGGATTGACATAGCCATCGGTACGGTAGTCGTTTTCCAGCCCCACCATCATCTCGGCGGTGATTTGCTCGCGGGCGTGGGTCCAGGCATCCAAAATCTGGTTGTAGCGTTCCACCTCGGTGATCACACCACGCTGAAACAGCTTGTTGAACTTCAGCACCGTCTTGTCGGCTGCGTCAATGATCTTGCCCTTGGTCGCTGGTGTGATCAAATCATCCGTGCCAAAAGACAAACCACTGAGCGTGGACTGGCGGAAACCAAGCTGATTCATGTCGTCGAGCAGTTCGATCGTGGCGCGACGGCCGATGAATTCATAACTATCGGAAATCACCTTGGCCAGCTCGCTGGAGCGCTGAGCGATGTTGTAAAAGGGCATCCCCGTAGGCAAGATCATATTGAAAATCACCCGCCCGACGGTCGTCTCGATGCGTTTGCCATAAGTACCCTCCTGGCCCATGTCCTCACGCAAGCAGCGGCTCCGCGGCAAGCGGACTTGAATCCGTGCGTGCGTACCGACTTTGCCGGCAGCATAGGCCGTCTCCACCTCTCGCAAAGAACTAAAAGCCATCCCATCGCCCATCGAGTCGGGCACATTCATCGTCAAATAGTAACTTCCCATCACCACATCCTGCGAGGGACTAATAATGGGGGCTCCGTTGGAGGGGCTGAAAATGTTGTGGGTACTCATCATCAGCGTGTGGGCTTCGACCTGCGCCTCGATGGACAGCGGCAGATGCACGGCCATTTGGTCGCCATCAAAATCCGCATTAAAACCCTTGCAGACCAATGGATGCAGGGTAATGGCATTGCCCTCGACCAAGGTCGGTTCAAATGCCTGGATACCCATGCGGTGCAGCGTGGGGGCGCGGTTGAGCAGCACGGGGTGATTGGTAATCACCTCTTCCAAGATGTCCCACACCTCGTCGTCCTTGCGCTCCAGCATCTTTTTGGCGGACTTGATGGTGTCGGCATGCCCCAGCTCTTTCAGGCGACGAATGATGAAGGGTTGATACAATTCCAAGGCGATCTTTTTCGGCAGGCCGCATTGGTGGAGTTTCAGACGCGGGCCGACCACGATCACGCTCCGCGCCGAATAATCGACCCGCTTCCCGAGCAGGTTCTCGCGGAAGCGGCCCTGCTTGCCCTTGATCATATCGGTCAGCGACTTGAGGGGCCGGTTGCTGCTGCCCAGCACCGGTCGTTTGCAGCGGTTGTTATCAAATAGCGCATCCACCGATTGCTGGAGCATCCGCTTTTCATTGCGAATGATCACCTCGGGGGCGTTCAAATCGACCAGCTTCTTGAGCCGGTTATTGCGGTTGATAATGCGGCGGTAAAGATCGTTCAGGTCGCTGGTGGCAAAATTCCCGCTGTCCAACAGCACCAATGGGCGCAGGTCGGGAGGAATCACGGGAATCACATCCAACACCATCCACTCCGGCTTGTTGTCGGAGTCCCGGATGGCCTCGACCGTCTTCAGGCGACCGATCAGATCCTTGGCTTTTTGTTTGGAACCTGTCTCTTTCAGTTCTTGGCGGAGGTCTTCCGAGAGCTTCACCAGATCCAGACTGCCCAGCAACTTGCGAATGGCTTCCGCGCCCATGTCGGCATCAAACGCGCCCTCGCCGTACTGCTCGCGGGCGGCGCGGTACTCTTCCTCGGTCAGCAGCTGCTGCGGTTGCAACTGGGTTTCGCCCGGATCCACCACCACATAGTCCTGGAAGTAGATGACCTTTTCCAGGCTGGTCGTTTTCATGGCCAGCAGACTTCCCAAACGACTGGGCATGGCCTTAAAAAACCAGATATGCACGATCGGCGCCGCCAGTTCGATGTGGCCCATCCGCTTGCGACGGACGCGGCTATGGGTCACCTTCACGCCGCAACGATCGCAAATCATGCCCTTGTACTTCATGCCGCGGTACTTGCCGCACGAGCACTCCCAGTCCTTCTCCGGACCAAAGATGCGCTCGCAAAATAAGCCGTCTTTTTCAGGCCGATAGGTTCGGTAGTTGATCGTTTCGGGCTTCTTCACTTCGCCAAAAGACCAACTGCGAATATCGTGCGGACGGGCCAGGCTAATCTTTACCGAGCCGTAGTCGTTGACGCGATCGTAATTCGAACCTTCCAGAATGCTCATTGAGTTCCTCACCATCGTGTTCGCTGGGTAACAATCCGGTTTGTATTTGTAGGGTTGGGGGGATGGGCAACTTCCATGACGGTCGGGGGAGCTTACAACTGGCGTTTTTCCAGCTGCATATTCAGTCCCAAACCGCGGATCTCATTGGTCAACACATCAAAACTCGCCGGGGTGCCAGCCTGCAGGGTATTTTCGCCCTTCACCATCGACTCATAAATCTTGGTGCGGCCTTCGACGTCGTCACTCTTCACGGTCAGCAGCTCCTGCAAGATGTAGGCTGCGCCGTAGGCCTCCAAGGCCCAGACTTCCATTTCGCCGAACCGCTGGCCGCCAAAGCGTGCCTTGCCGCCCAAGGGCTGCTGCGTAATCAACGAGTAGGGCCCCGTGCTGCGGGCATGCACCTTGTCGTCCACCAAATGGTGGAGCTTGAGCATGTAGATGTAACCCACCGTGGTTTCCTGCTCAAAATGCTCGCCCGTACGACCATCCAGGAGCTTGACCTTGCCGTGCGCAGGCAAGCCCGCCTCTGCCAGGGCTTCGTTAATCTGCTGCTCGGTCGCCCCATCAAATACGGGTGTCACCGCGCGAAAACCTAACTTGGCTCCCGCCCAACCCAAATGGGTTTCCAGAATCTGCCCCACATTCATACGACTCGGCACGCCCAAGGGATTGAGCATGATCTGAATCGGTGTGCCATCGGGCAGGAACGGCATGTCGGCAATCGGTAGGATCTTGGAGATCACACCCTTATTTCCGTGCCGGCCGGCCATCTTGTCACCGACGGAAATAACCCGTTTGGTGGCAATGTAAACCTTCACCATCTGCAAGACACCGCTCCGCAACTCATCGCCACGCTTCATGGAATTGAGCGTCCGGTCGCGGGCATCGATGACTTCTTCCACCCTGGGCCACCACGCGCGGTGGATCTTCTCCACGTCTTTCTGGCGTTGCGGGCTGCGGAGATCCAACGCATCCAAACGGAAGCCAACGGCCCGATCCGCCACAAACTGGGCTTCCTGGTCGTGGACCAGCAGATTGCCGTCCTCATCACTCAGCTTCTTTTGCAGGACCTTTTCGATTTCCGCCACCATCTCGGTAAAGACCGCGGCAATTTTTTCATTGCCCTCTTTCTCGGCATCCTTGAGGGATTTTTCGAACAGTTTTCGCTCGTCCTCACTGAGACTCATCCGGCGAGAGAACTTTTGGGTATCGATGACGATCCCCTCGATACCCGAAGAGACCTCGAGCGAATCATTTTTTACGTCTTCGCCAGCACGACCAAAGATGGCATGCAGCAGCTTTTCTTCGGGCGTCAGCTCGGTCTTGGATTTTGGCGATACTTTGCCCACCAAAATATCGCCCGGTTTGACATAGGTGCCAATCTGCACGATGCCGCTTTCGTCCAGGTTGCGCAAGGCTTTCTCGCTCACATTGGGGATATCCCGCGTGAACTCTTCCCGACCCAGCTTGGTTTCGCGAATTTCCACGTCGAATTCTTCGATGTGGATGGAGGTGTAGGTGTCATTTTGCACCAGCTCCTCGCTAATGATAATCGCGTCCTCAAAGTTGTAGCCCTCGAACGACATGAAGGCCACCAGCACGTTCCGGCCCAAGGCCAATTCCCCCAGATGGGTGGCCGCACCGTCCGCCAGGATATCGCCCTTCTCCACCTTGTCCCCGGGCTGCACGAGTGACTTTTGGTTTTGGCAGGTTCTCTCGTTGAGACCAACAAACTTGCGGAGGTGGTGGACCTCGGGACCAATTTCAATCCGTTCGGAGTCGGCATAGGTGACCGTGCCCTTGTGACCCGCACGCACCAGCAAGCCCGAATGGCGCGCCACATCCGACTCCAGCCCCGTGCCCACGACGGGAGGCTCCGCCAGCAGCAGCGGAACGGCCTGGCGTTGCATGTTGGAACCCATCAGCGCGCGGTTCGCGTCGTCGTGCTCCAAAAAGGGAATCAAACCGGCGGAAACACCAATCATCTGACTGGGAGCCACGTCCGTGTATTCAATCTTGTCGACCGGCACCACCTCAAAGTCGGCCTTGTAGCGAGCCACCACGGTGTCATCAATAATTTTACTGTCTTTCACCGGCACGTCCGCGGAGGCCACATAGGCCTCGGCCTCTTGGTCAGCGCGCAACCAGACAACCTCTTCGGTAAGTTTGCCGCTGGTCACCTTGCGATACGGGGTGACCAAAAAGCCATAGTCGTCCACGGTGGCATACATGGCCAAACTGGAGATCAGGCCGATGTTCGTGCCTTCCGGTGTTTCAATGGGGCAAATTCGGCCATAGTGCGAGATATGCACGTCACGAACTTCGAAACCGGCCCGTTTACGGTTCAAACCACCCGGCCCCAAAGCGGACAGACGCCGTTCATGGGTCAGCATCGAAAGCGGATTGGTCTGATCCACCACCTGCGACAGTTCACCGCGACCAAAGAAATACTCAATGGCAGCGGAAATGCTCTTGGGATTGATCAGACTACGAGGCGTCATGTCGTCGGCATCTTTGAGACTCATCCGCTCCTGGACGGTACGGCGGAGCTTGAGAAAACCCTTGCGGATTTCGTCGCAGGCCAGCTCATCGATGGTCCGCAGGCGGCGGTTGCCCAAGTGATCGATGTCATCCACTTCCTCACCCGGCTCACCTGCCACCAAATTCAAAAGGTAGCGAATCGAAGAAATCAAATCTTCCTGCCGCAAGACCATCTCATTTTCTGAGACATTCAGGCCCAGCTTGCGGTTGATGCGGAAACGACCCACGCGGCCTAGCCGGTAGCGATTGGAATCAAAGAATTTCTCCGCAAACAGGGTGCGAGCCTTTTCCAGTTGGGGCGGGTTGCCCGGCCGCAAACGTTGATAGATCCGCAGCAGGGCTTCTTCGTGGCTGGAGGTATTGTCCTCGGACAAAGAATTCAACAGATGCGGAGTCTTGGGGAGGTCCATCACCTCGATGGTTTTCACTTCCGAAGTGCAAATGATTTCCGCGATGTTTTTGGTAATGCGTTGGCCGGCCTCGATAATAATCTCGCCCGCGCGCTCGCTGCCCACCGGATACACCACATCATCGACCGCCACCTTGTCTTCGATCTTGGCGGCACTGCGGCCATCGGCAACTTTCGTCTTGGTGACCTCATAAAACGTACGCAAGATCTGCGCGTCCATCCCCAGCTCAGGACTCATCGCACGCAGCAACGTGATGGCGGAGAATTTGCCGCTTTGGTCAATGCGGACCGTGACGCTGTCTTTCTTGGTCGTGTTCAGTTCGATCCAACTACCGCGTTCGGGAATGACGCGGCAGCTATACATCCGCCGCTCTCCGGCCTCGATTTCCGAAACAAAATCAATCCCCGGACTGCGGTGCAGCTGGCTGACGACCACACGTTCGGCACCATTGATGATAAACTCACCGCCACCCAGCATGACCGGCAAGTCCCCCAAATAGACCTCTTCCTCTACCGGCTGATCTTTGACCAAGCGGAGCCAGATCCGAAAAGGCCTACCATACGTCAGACGCAGCTGACGGCACTCATCGGGTTCATAACGGGGCTTGCCCAATTCGTAGCGGAGGTACTCCAGCTGAATTGTCTTGTCGTAGCTCTCAATCGGAAAAATTTCCTGCAGCACACTCTCCAGGCCTTCATTTTTCCGCTTGGCGCTGGTGGAACCGTGGTACTGGAGAAACCGCTCATAGCTGGCGGTTTGAATTTTTGTCAGGTCGGGTATTTGATGTCCAATGCGACCACTACCAAAAGCGCGTACTTCTTCTGTCAACAAACGTCGCTGAGCCGTGACTGCCATAGGGCGTGCTGCTCCGATCTCACGAGGTAGGAGGGGAAATTTTTATAGCAAGTTTCGAAAATGCGTTGTGCTGCCATCGGGTCGCACTGTGTGGCTCCCCTTGGTTTTCACGTGGATCACAACTGCGTCGTAAGCTGCTTTAGGGCCCAACAGGATCCTGGGCGTCAAAATTCAAGCTCGAATCAAATTGAGGAACATGCTCCGGTCCTGCACGTGCCCGGCAAGCGTGAGCAAAAATATCAACTGCATTTTTTTGCTCCTCACGACGGACACGGGCATCGAACACCTACAACAACGGCCCCTCCCGGGCATCGCGGGCGGGAGCGAACCCGCCTGGAGATGGGAGCAAGCCGTGGTTGCTGATATCTACTTGATAGAAACGGTGGCACCGGCCTCTTCCAGCTCCGCCTTGAGCTTTTCGGCGTCTTCCTTGGACACACCTTCTTTGATATTGCCCGGTGCGCCTTCCACCGCCTCTTTGGCCTCTTTCAGACCCAAGCCCGTAGCGGCCCGCACAACTTTAATCACGGCAATTTTGTTGCCGCCAAAGGATTCGAGCACCACGTTGAACTCGGTTTGCTCTTCCGCGGCTGCGCCATCCCCCTCGCCGGGGGCGGCCATCATCACGGCCCCTCCGCCGGAGGCGGGCTCAATGCCATGCTCATCCTTCAGATAATCACTAAGCTCTTTGGCCTCCTTGAGCGTCAAACCGACGATTTTGTCGCCCAGCTCTTTGGTGCCGGCCGAAAACTCTGCTACTGCTGCATCACTCATAATACACGCTCCCTTTCTCACATGAACTGGGCTGCTGTGGCCCACATATTTGGCAAATGAAATTTTACTTGTGTGACTTACCGCACGTCCCCCAACCGTCTGGTGCTGCCATGCTGACTGGCCGCCTCCCGTGTGGTTTTGGAATGGGCTGGACTGGGGATTTGGAATTTCGCACGAGCCTGGGCGGTGCACGCAACAGGCCGGCACAACAACCTATGCTTCTTCCTCCGCCTGCTGCTTGACTTGACTGGCCAGTGCGCCTCCAGGACCCAACAACTGCGCTGACAAGGTAGCTCCCGGACCCAAGATCTGCCCCACCAACAAACTCAGTTGCTCCTGGCGGCTGGGCCATTTGCTGACCGCGGTGACATCTTCGGCGGACAGAGGAGCACCATCCATCACCCCGCCCTTGGGAGCGAAAGGCTCGTATTTATCCTCCCGAGACAGCCGGGTCACCTCCTTGGCCAGCGACACCACGTCTTCACCCCCCCAGACCACGGCCTGGGTGCCAACCGATCCTGCAAAGGCAGGCGCCAAGGCGGTACCGTCGGTGGCTCTGCGGGCGAGACTGTTCTTGACCACCAGCAGATGGATGTCCTTCCCTCGCAATTCCTTGCGCAACTCCACCGTGGCATTGGCCTCCATGCCCACCACATTGACGACCAGCGCGTCATCGACACCATCCAGCCGCGTCTGCAGCTCTTGCGTCATTAAGTCTTTGAGGTATTTACTCATGGCGTTTACTTTGTTGTGGACTTTCTGAGACAGCGACCGGAGACCGCCAGCTCAGGAAGGAAAGAAGAAATACCCTAGATGGCCAACCGGACACTAGGACTCATCGTTGCGCTCATATGTGTCGATTTGAGGTACGTGCCCTTCACGGACGCCGGCTTCAGGCCCACAATAATGTTGATCAAGGCCTCCGCATTTTCCACCAGTTGCTGCGTTTCAAAGCTCAGCTTGCCCACGATGGCATGGATGTTACCACCCTTGTCATTGCGAAACTCGACTTTTCCTGCCTTGTACTCGGCAATGGTTTTGGCCACCTCCGGGGTCACCGTACCCGCACGTGGAGACGGCATGAGGCCCCGCGGACCCAGTACCCGCCCCAAAGGCCCGACGACCTTCATCATGTCGGGGGTGGCAATGCACACATCAAAGTCCGTCCAGCCACCAACGATCTTCTTCGCCAAATCTTCTTCACCGACAAAATCGGCGCCCGCCTCTTGGGCCGCCTCCGCATTGGCTCCTTTGGCAAACACCACCACCCGCTGCTCTTTGCCAATCCCATGCGGCAACACAATGGAGCCACGTACAATCTGATCGGCCTGCGTGGGGTCCACCCCCAAACGCATGGAAATTTCCACCGACTGATCAAACTTGGTCTTCTCGTATTGCTGCAACACCTCAATCGCCTCGACCAAAGGAACAGACGACGACGGGCGCTTTTCGAGGGATTTTTTGATTCGCTTGGCAAGCTTTGACATAATTCGTTTCGCTATTTTGCAGTTTTTGCAAGGACGACCAGAGGCCGTCCTTGCAGAAGTAAATTGACCTGAACAAAAAAACGCTCCGCCGTCATGTTGCGGCTGTCCAATCAGACCACGCAACGCGCGCCCAGGGTGATGAACTAATTTATCTATGCCTCGACTTCCAGGCCCATGCTGCGGGCCGTGCCTGCAATCATGCAGACGGCAGCATCCAGGTCGCTCGCATTCAGATCGTTCATCTTCGTATTTGCAATTTCCTCCAACTGAGCACGGGTTACCGTGCCGACTTTGGTTTTGTTGGGCACGCCGGAACCCTTGGCAATATTGGCGGCCTTTTTCAACAAGACGGCTGCTGGGGGACTCTTGGTGATAAAATCAAAAGAGCGGTCGTTGTAGACGTTGACCACGACGGGAATCGCCATGCCAGCGGCGTCTTTTGTCTTGTCATTGAAGGCCTGTACAAACTGTCCCAAATTCACGCCAAATTTACCCAGCGCCGTGCCGACAGGTGGCGCGGGCGTGGCTTGGCCCCCGGGAATCTGAAACTTGGCCGACCCTACCAATTGCTTTGCCATGGTAATCTGCTTTACTTTTGTTGTGAGCCAACCAGGAGGATGGCCCGAATTCTTAACACTGCTGCGGGAATCCACCACGCAACCATTGCGACCAGGGCCACGGGCCTCCCCGCCCACAGCGTCTCAGCCCAGCAGGCCCTACACTTGCTCCGCTTGCCAATACTCCAGTTCCACCGGCGTGCTACGACCGAAGATATTGATCATCACCGTAATCCGACCACTCTGCTGGTCGATACTACTCACTTCACCTTCAAAGCTCTCAAAAGTCCCCTCCTTGACCTTCACGCGGTCACCCAACCTAAAGTTAATGTTGAGTTTGGGTGCCTCTTCCTCAATCTCTTCCTCGGTCTGGACAATACGGGTTACCTCATGGGGCAGCATGGGCGTGGGCTTACCACCAGAGCCCGTAAAATCGCCGATGCCCGATGTCTCGCGGACAGCGAACCACGTATCGTCGTTGATGAGCATGTGCACGACAATGTAGCCCGGATACAGCTTACGCTCGACGACCTTCTTTTTACCCCCTTTGAACTCGGTAACCTTCTCCATGGGAACGACCACATCCCCGAAGTAGTCCTCGAGTCCTTCGATGGCAATTTTTCGCTTCAAAGCCGCGGCAATCGATTTCTCACGATTGCTCTGCACCTTCAGAATGTACCAATCCATCTTCACTTCTTCTGGAGCAGCACTCCCCCCAGCCACCGCCGGAGACGGCGGCACGGGATCGGCTGCCGCATCCCCCGACTGTTCGTCCGCAGCCGGTTCGTCCGCAGCCGGTTCGTCCACAGCCGGTTCGTCCGCAGCCGGTTCGTCCACTGTCGGTTCGTCCGCAGCCGGAAGCTCCTCTGGATCTGCAGCCAGACTGTTGTCGTCCCCCGCCACAGCCGACCCCGCCACAGCCGACTCCGCATCCAGACTGGATTCGTCCGAGACGGGCGGCTCGGGAGCCTGCAGTTCCGCCGCAGCGTCGTCCGGCCCGGCGAGTGTTTCATCTGCTAGTTTGTTTGGCTCATCACTCATGGCTTGTCCTTCATCGGCTGGATCGCTCAAAATCCCGCAGCTCGCGTTCACCAACCCCTGAAGCCCACACTCACACGCACTAAAAGATCTTGTTGAAGATGGCCTTCAAAACCAAGTCGTATACAAACAGCAGCCCAGCCAGGAAGAAAATCACGACAATCACCACCACCGATGCCCGCCATAACTCACTCCGCCCTGGCCACGAGACCTTGTTCATTTCCGCTTCGACCGAAATCAAAAAATCGGCAAAGCGTGGAAAATTGACAATCCTCCAGCTCACCCACCACCCGGCAGCCAAGACCAGCAAAGGCATGACGTACTGGCCGAAGTTCGTATCGGCCAGGCTACCCAACCTCCACGCCCCCACAGCCACGGCAAGTGCCAACGCGGCCATCGTGAGTTGCCGGGCGACCTTGCCCTGAGTGCGCTTATAACTTGAGGCGTTCAACAATGCTGCGATAAACTCAGCCACTACATTTTTTTCCTGTCGCTCATCGGCCAAGCGCTGGTGGCAGACCAAGCGGTCCCAACTCCAGCAATCTTTGCACGAACCTAGCAGGGGCGGTGGGACTCGAACTCACAACCCCTGGTTTTGGAGACCAGTGCTCTGCCAATTGAGCTACGCCCCTGGATCGAAGGGAAAAGGAGCGAGGCGGAAGCTGGAAGAAACGCGCTGCGGCGGCGAACTTCCCACTTCCACCTTTCTCCCCTGACCTTGAATATTATTGAATATTAGTACTGCCAATCTACTCGACGATCTTCGTTACCACACCCGAACCGACGGTCTTACCGCCCTCGCGGATAGCAAAACGAACTCCATCGTCCATCGCGATGGGCTTCATCAACTCTACCGAGAGCCGCGCGTTGTCCCCGGGCATGCACATCTCGGCATCCCCCACCAGGTTCGCGGTGCCCGTCACGTCGGTGGTGCGGAAATAAAATTGCGGCCGATACCCGCTGAAGAAGGGCGTATGCCGCCCACCCTCTTCCTTGCTCAAGACATACACCTCTGCCTCAAACTTGGTGTGCGGGGTGATGCTTCCCGGCTTGGCCAGCACCTGACCACGCTGGATCTCTTCACGCTTGACACCACGCAACAGACAACCCACGTTGTCACCGGCCAAGCCCTCATCCATCGTCTTATTGAACGCCTCCACACCGGTGCAGGTGGTCTTGGTCGGCGCGTCGGTCAGACCAATGATTTCGACCTCTTCACCCACCTTCACCACGCCACGCTCGATCCGGCCGGTGGCCACCGTACCGCGACCCTCGATCGAGAAGACGTCTTCAATCGCCATTAAGAACGGCTTGTCGTTCTCGCGCACGGGCTCGGGAATGTAGTCGTCGATCGCTTCCATCAATTCGCCGACGCACTTGGCCGACGCTTCGTCTTCCGGGGTTTCGATAGCGGCCTTGGCATTGCCCCGCACCAGCGGGACCTCGTCACCGGGAAAACCGTAGGTGGTGAGCAACTCACGAATTTCGAGCTCGACCAACTCCAGCAGCTCTTCATCATCGACCAAGTCGCACTTATTCAGAAAGACCACGATCCGCGGCACACCGACCTGACGGGCCAGCAGGATGTGCTCACGTGTCTGCGGCATCGGACCATCCGCGGCCGACACCACCAAAATGGCCCCATCCATCTGAGCCGCACCCGTGATCATGTTTTTGACAAAATCCGCGTGGCCCGGGCAATCGATGTGGGCATAGTGACGATTGGGGGTCTCGTACTCGACGTGCGCCACGGCGATCGTGACGGTCTTGGTTTCATCGCGAACCGTTCCACCCTTGGCGATATCCGCATAGGACTTAAACTTCGCCAAGCCCTTTTGAGCCTGGACAGCCAGAATTGCGCCCGTGGTTGTGGTCTTGCCATGGTCAATATGACCAATCGTGCCTACGTTGACGTGCGGCTTTGAACGTTCAAATGTATCCTTAGCCATTTTTCTCCCTAACTTCGCTGAGGGTCTTGTAATTCAGTGACAAAAATGGAGTTGCTAAACATTATTGACTTCTGCGCGACCCCTAGGGCGCCCAGCGGAAGGTGCGGCATTTAGCAAGCAACACGCTAACGGCAGGCTCATTCGCCGCGCAGGCCTCAGTAAAAATCGCCAAAAACTCCAACCGTGCAAACCATTTCGACTACGCTCTGCCGACGCAGCCCATCCTTCTAAAGACTTTGTTTTCTTCTTCGCCCCCTCGTAGCTTTCGCTCCTGCAGTGCCTACCCGAGAGCTGCTGATGAGACTTGAACTCATGACCTCTTCCTTACCAAGGAAGTGCTCTACCACTGAGCTACAGCAGCGAATCAAGCCGCCCGCGGCTCAAACATTGGACCAGCCTTGCCGTGCGACTGAACTCTCCTCGCTTCCACGACCACGCCCGTCCTGCCTCACGCCTCCGCCCGCTAAAACAACCTTCGCCTCCGACCAACCCTGGAGAAAGCAACCATTTCAAAGCGGGTGAAGGGAATCGAACCCTCGTCATCAGCTTGGAAGGCTGTTGCTCTACCATTGAGCTACACCCGCCTGCCCTTGCCGATTTCGGATGCGGGCGCGAACCCAACAGAGACAGGCCTGCGGGCCCATCCTCTGCCAATCCAACACCCCAGCCCCAAATCCGCAGTCCCAAATCCGCAGTCCCAAATCCGCAGTCATCCACAATGGGGGGTGCAGGATTCGAACCTGCGAAGGCAGAGCCAGCAGATTTAC
>CAMYJY010000014.1 GCA_947258835.1 uncultured Pirellulales bacterium | reverse complement strand
TCCCGAAAATTTTTAAAACATTTCAAGCCATTGCCATTTAAGACCATCAAGCTCATCGATGGAAGTACGGGCCAAGAGCTGCCAGAAATTCCGGATCCCGAGGACGCCACCGAACCTTTTGTGGATGATGATGCACAAGAAACTGATTTGTTGGCCAAGCAGAAGCTGATTGAGTCGTTCAAAGCCCTCGTGAAGTCGCCTCGCACGGCGAGCGCCCTGGGAAACGCTCCGGATCCTCGGGAGATTAAGCTGGCTATTTCCCAAGTCAAAGACGATCTGGCAAAAAATGATTTAGCATCAGCCCAAAAAAACCTGCTCGCTGCTTATGCATTGGTCAAGGGATATGCCGATCAAGAACCGAAAGAACCTGTTGGAGGTGATGAGGTTGGTCGCGGCACCGAGGCTCAAAAAATACTTGCGGAACTCTGCGAAATGGCGCACCAGATGCCGGACGAGCGTCCCACCGGGCCCTTGCGGCAGCGGGCGACCGACCGCTTACTAAGTCAGATCGGAGCAAGCGAGTTCGTTTCAGGAGATGACGTGGCGGGCGTTTCGTCCCATGTCGCGGGATTTCTAGGGGCCTTTCTGGTAGCGATCGAGACAGAACGGCCCACGGCATCACAAATGTTCGAGGTGGAGCAAGCATTGCCCAGCCAGGATCTGATGCTTGGCGTTGCGGATCTTTTTTCTGCCGCACAACGTAGTCAAATCGAATGGGAAACCTATCTTGCTCATGCCGAGTTTGCAGGGAGGCGTTTGGACTTACTGAACGATCAAGAAGATGAATTTGACGAAAACGAGTACAACGCGCTGCTCGCCGATTACAACACGAATCGTATCAACGGCACGTCGGCCGAGTCGCGCACGCTGCAGCTGCTGTCTGAACTGCGCGCCAAATTCAAGAGCCTATCGGAAAGTCAACAGTCCGCAGTACTCGAGGAGGTAGGGGGGTAAGTGGTTGTGTCTCATACAATGACCTATGAGGGGATCGATGCGGGACGTCAAACGCCGGCGCATCAGCAGCTTTCGCGCGCTCTGTGGTTGCGGAAGCACGGCGATGTATTTCGCTTTTTACTGGACCCGGCGTCGGAGCCGGCCCTGACCTTGGAACGGATAGACCAGGGAGCCGGGACAATCCCCACTCGGGTCTCGGAAGCCCGCGCCCAGGGCCGCACCGTGGATAATGGGCTGGTGCTCGTGGATGAGGCCGACGGGCTCATCTTCTGCACCACGGTGGACGCGAAGGACTTTTTGCATCGCTTGTCGGCGTGGGCCCACCAGGCCATTGCCGCGGTGCCGGCGGTGGGGCTGCTCATTGATGCGGGTGCCGGTCCCTTAACTGTTGATCCAACCGACGATGTCGCGGCGCGGGCCTACCTTCCAGATGGTGAGAAAGTGGTCTATGACACAACGTTATGGGACAACCTGCTGGTGCCCGACGTGGCCACCCTGGCGACTGCCCTGGCCGTGGCCAGGCCGGGTGAACGGATGTGGTTTTGGCTGGCCGCAGACGAGACGGAAGCCGCAGGCGGGGTACCTCTGATCCTGCAGCCCATCGCCTGGGACCCGAACCATGACCGGACCGACTGGCTGGTCAACATGAATACCAACCGTGGTGCCGGGGAGGGGAGCAGTGGCACGGCAAAGATCTGTGACAATGGGAAGATTCAGTTTCTCGGGGTCGGCTTGCACCGAGCCATGCTGGAACATCTGGCGGGCTGGGTGGCCCGCCACCACGCAGACTATCCGGCCCTGGCGCGCCTGGTGGACTGCCAGTTGGTGGCGTCTGCGGCTGGTCGTGTCGATGAAATCATGGCGGATGCAACGATGTGGAGCGGAGTGACTGCTGATCTCGTACCGGAGACAATTGGCGCTACTGCCGCAGCGCTGGAGTCCTTGCCGGTGGGCGCGCAGTGCTGGTTCTGGATCACGGGCAGTCCGACCGATCCGCCCTTTTTGCACCTCGTACCAACCGGAGAGGATCCGGAAGGGAATGCGTTTCAAGCCACGCTGCCACGGCTCTACCAACGATTTGCCGAGTCTTATCAGGACGCCATCGTAGGCGTGATGAGTCGCCCGACAGCCAATCGCTTGCTTTTTTCCAGCCAGGACAAAAATCTCCAGCGGATCCTGATTCAGGTGCAAGCGCTGTTGGACTGCTACAGTAGCGAATTTCCGTCACTGCTGGGGCTCGCGGGTGCCACGGTGGTGCAAGCAGCGGAGGGTGAGCAGCCGCGTGTGGTGGGCACTATCCCAGTGTAAGTCCCTGACCCAACATGAATATTTATCCAATCTCTGGGAGTCAACGGACCTGCGACAGGGCACAAGGGTTCCAATATTACTCCTACGAAATTACTCCTACGAAAATAAACATCCGTCAGGGTGACGCAGTCATGATGGCTCAAAGTGAAAACAAGTATCCCTCGTGCCGGCCGGTTTGGGCCGGAAAAGCCCACTCCATCGACTTCCCAACCAGTATTCGTTGCGAGCCGCCGCGGTGCGGAAAGATGGTCTGATTTTTCGGGCTTTACCGGCTTCATGGAAGACCTGTTTTCAGTTTGAGAATATTAGCAGTGAGAGAACGGAAGGGCAAAACCAATGTGTAAGCATAGTCAAGATGAGCATGAAGTCCTCGTCGAGAGACAAAAACGTCTGGATGCGCGTGGAAACGACCGACGGGCCACGAAACGCGAGTCGGACTGGGCAGTGGGCCTCATGCAGAATCTCAATCCCGAGCTCACCCGGCAGCTAGCCACGCACGTGCAGGCCATGGCGGACCAGGAGCCGCTCTTTCCGGACCCGCAATACAGTACCGCACTGGAGACGTTAGGCGATGAACTAAACGGGCTCAACGGCGACGACCCACCGGATCCGATGGCCTTAACTCAGGTCATCATGAACGGGGCCTTCAAGATGGTCTCGGATAAGCGTGGTAATCAACTAAAAAGTCGTGACAACGTTTTGCGTGACTACTATAAAGCGGCAAGAGCCAAAGGCCCTTTCGCATACCAGGAGCGAGGTCGATTGGTAATTCCCGCAAGCCGTCGTCGTGGCAGCGATTTGGATCGCAGCGGCGGTATTGTCAGTTCCGTGGAACGCACGGAATCCCTGGAAAATGTCTTCGCTGCCGATGTCAAGCATGCCAAGGGGCAGCTGGGAATGGACCCGGCAGCGGACACTGTGCACAAATTTCGTGACCAGGGGGCTCCGTATATTGGCGGAGCCTCGGGCACGATGTGTCTGATTGCGGTGGACCTGGAGAATGAAAAGCCGCAGGCGGCTCTCTCTCCCGACGAGTTAAAAGAACGAGAGAAATTGCTGGCATTGCACATGGCCTCGTTGGTTGTGGGAGGGCATCACTCCATGGCGGAGGTGCTGATCGGCGCCAAGTGCTGCGGTTATTTTAAGGATATTCCCGATCCCATTGAAGAAAACTACGATAAGGCCATGGCCGTTTTCGAGGATCATCTGAATAAACTTGGGATAATCGCGCCCTCGCCGCTTTCGCGCTTCGCTGAAGACCAGGGCAAGTCGCCCGAGGAGCTCGCCTACGATCTACGGCGCACAGAAGTCCAGGCGTTGTGGGAGGAGTACGAACACGCACTGAGTGATGATCTGGATGGGCTGGTGGCGATGCAGCTTCAGCGGGCTGCAGATCAGGGTCCCATCGACGGGAAGTGGGACGCCGCAATGGCCACTCTCAACCTCCTGGCGGACCATATCGAGGAGCAGGGGCAGCGCTACATTAGTGGGCTCGATAAGAACTGGCGTCTTCTCAGCGGCGACGAGCTGGTGGAGAAATTCGGGAGGGCGCCCAAGAGTGATGCCAAAAAAAGTCTCCGATACAAAGCGGTGCGTGACCAGCTGGACGCGCTACAAAAAACCTTCAAAAAAGTCTCCGAGCGGACACTTGGGGACAGCCAGGCTGACGCTGGGGTGCTGGAAATCAGCGCCTGCCTCAAAAATGTCCAAGCGGCGGCGCAGGCGTACATCGACAAACACTCTAAGCCCGATGAGAAAAAAACAGAAAAAGCTGTATTAAATGAGCTCCTTGGTGTATGCACTACCGAACTTAATCTGCTGAAGGGGATTTTATCCAACGCGGACTTTGCCAGTCAGCTCGATACGCTCACGATCCGTAGGGCATTGGAGTTCCAGCGCAAGAGTGTCAATCCCGAAATCTATGGCGAACCCTCCAGCGAGAGGATCGCTGCGACCCTCGACGAGTTGAGCGAAGTGAATGCCAGCAGCGAGTTGGATGCAGACGCGCTGGTGCGACGGATCCTGGGTGAGATGGAGACTCTCCAAACCGAAGCGGGGGCTTTTATTCAACTCAATGACGACATTCCCGGCATGGACCGGGCAGTCCGTGACATGCAGCTTGTCCAGCAGCGAGCGGAAGTGGACATTGCCGCGTTAGAAAAGTTGCTGAACCAGCTCGACACCTTCAACGGCATGGATCCGCCTTTCGACCTTCGCCAGGCGTTGGAAATTGCTCGGTTTGGAATCGATCCATCCGTTTTGATGCCAAACCACAACAGCATGAATCCCGCCACCGAGCAATCCCGCGAAGTCCTGGGGAGTGGTGCGGTCAACACGGTCTATAGGGTGACGTGGCTGGGCGACGAGGAGGGCGATGAGGAGATCGTGCGGGTCTTTAAGGAAGAGCCCGAGACGGAAAATAAGTTCGCGATGCGCGAGCTGGGCATCGACACGAACAAGCCGGACTTCGGCAAGCGCAACGTCGCAACACGAAAAGCCGCGGAGAGCCTTGGTTTGGATCATCTCGTGCCCGCTGTGGACATGGTGATCAGCGGTGGAAAACTCGGCGTGGCCATGGAACTGGCCGCGGGACAGAGTGCCTGGAAGCAAATGGAGGTGCCCATCCCCGCCGATCGGGCTGACCGCATCGGTTCCTACAATTGGGAGCGATGGGGTGTTCGCCAGCTCCCTGACGGAAGCTTCGTGCAAAAAAAGGCTGTCAAGGTGCCGCTTGACATCGAGAACGACCCAGAGATTGATCGAGCATTCCAGAAACAGTGCGTCCAGCTGCAGTGGCTCGATGGGCTGTGTGGACAGACGGACCGTCACGCCGAAAATTATCTGGTTGACATCGATCGTGACAACCACACGGTGAAGATTACGGGAATCGACAACGACTTCTGCTTTGGAAAGCAGCAGGTGGGCGTCGAGAGGGTCATCCGGGAAGATCAGGGCCAAGATCAAGAGAGTCCACTGCAAGGCCGCGGTAAACAGAACTGTGGCCTTCCCCAACTCATCGATCAAGAGCTTTACGAGAGGCTAACCACCATGTCCTTTGCCGATTTTAGTGCCGGCATGGATGCGTTATTGCTTCCCGAGGAGATTGCTGCCGCGGAGTCCCGTTTCAATGAGATGGTTGCCTACGCTCGGGATCTCGCAGACCGTGGGCTGGTCGTAGGCGATTGGGAAACCTTCCGGTACAACCCCCATCCCGATGCTGAGGATGCGGACGAAAGCCAGTTCCTGACCGCCAAGGAGATCCTCATGAATGCTGAGGTCCTGAAGCAATATGATCAGCCGGGTGGGGCAGGCAACTATTATCTGCGGGACATCAAAATCGATCGATCGGCCCGCGATCAAGAAGAAGCCATACTGCGCGCTCTGAGTGCAGCGGATGACGTGAGTGAGATAGATGAAGAGCAAGAGCAAGAGGTGCTCAATGACATTTTGCAGAGTGTGGTAAGTCCCGTGGATGATGAGGTGGCAGAGGCCGAATTTAGCATTCCGGCTGCCTCCATGAATTTGTCGGATCTCTCGGCCCACTACGGCGATCAGCTGCGGAGGGTTGCCGCCCAAGGCACTTTCAGCCCGGAATACGCATTATTTATCAACAACCCGGACACTGCTTTTCGCATCCTGATGGCGGGCGGTCTGGATGCCAACGAGGCCGCCTCGCTGAAGCAGGATCTCGCCCGCGCGAGCGCGCGCATTCCGCAAGCCCAAGATGAGCACCCGGCACCCGACGTACAGGAAGCCGTTTTCGACGCCGTGGATATTGCGCACGGTCGCAACCTGTGGGCGATGCTGCGGCTGTTCCAAGACCATGGCCTGCAGTAAGCGTGTCCTCGGTGGTAGTTCGCGCCTGGAACCACGAAGCGTATCATCAGCAAAAGCAGTAAAAACTCAAACTGAAAATGAGGCTTCCATGAAGCCGGTAAAGCCCGCTAAAATAGCCCCCGTTTCCGCACCGCGGCGGCTCACCGAGAAACCTGGTTGAGAGGCGGATGGAATGGGCTTTTCCGGCCCAAACCGGCCGGCACCAGGCATACCTGTTTTCACTTTGAGTAAAAATGAATGGGAGTTCAACACAAAATGGCTAAAACTCAAACCGATCCGTTCGCCCCCGGCAGCGCGCTGGAGAGCGCTCACTTCTTTACCCAAGACCTGGGCGTGCCGCTGCCGCCCATTCCCGAGCCCCTGCTACCTTGCTTGAAGAAGAAAGGCGAGGCCGTGTACAGCACGCGCACCAGCGTGGACTCGCTGGAAGATCGCGAGGCGCTGGTGGCCGAGATGGTGGCGGGCACGGGGCCTTCGTACGTGGCCTTCGGGCACGAGGGATACGGAATCAACAATTGGTTTTTCCGCTATGCCGCCTCGCTCCCGAATATTGCCATCTTCATTGAGATTCCTCACGGGGGTGTCTACAGCGATCCGGAGCTGACTACGAACGAGATTGCCATGGCCCTGCACACCGCTTCGCACATAATCCAGGCGACCATGTCCGGGTCTAGGCCACGGCTGGTTGTGGAATACCTTGGCCCCTCCGGAGGCCGGTGGTGTCTGTCCCAGAGTGAGGGCGAGCCAGAATGGCGTCAGTCGTCCGACGCCCTGTCACGCGTGGCAAGTGCTTTATTGGACACAACGACAGGCTCTTCTTGATCGACTTCGAACAAGGCACGGCGCGATAAGACCCTCTCCCCTGCCCCGAGAACCAGAAATGATTCGTGCGTGGAACACGGGTACGGCGAGCAACGTCGGCGCGCCCGCGACAGCACACCTGGCATGACAAAGGAGCAGCTGGATCCCAAAGTTTACGTAAGTCTTGAGTAAAATTTTGTTTCTCTTTTGCAGGCAAACAGAACAAAAACAGATTTCCAACGCTAAAACATCGCCCAACACCAACTTCCCCAACCCGCAACTCGCAACCCGCAACCCGCAACTCGCATGTGGCAATCCATCCAGGCCCACGATCAGGTCGTCGATCACTTTCGCCGCAGTTTGGCGGCGGGGCGTTTGGCCTCCAGTTACTTGTTTCTGGGGCCAGCCGGGATTGGCAAACGCACCTTTGCGGAGCAATTGGCCAAAAATTTGCTCTGCGCGTCCCCCCGCGCCGCCAACTTGGAGGCGACTTGCGACAGCTGCGAATCCTGCCGGCTGCTGGCCGCGGGCAATCATCCCGACTTGGATCTGGTGGGCCTGCCGGCGGGCAAGCGGGAACTGCCGGTGGGACTTTTTATTGGCGACCGTGAACACCGCAATCAAGCCGGACTCTGTCACAACGTGGCGCTCCGCCCCCGGCTCGGTCGTCGCCGGGTGGCCATTATCGACGACGCCGATCAGCTCAACACCGAAAGTGCCAACTGTTTGCTCAAGACCCTGGAAGAACCTCCGCCGGGTGCAGTGCTGATCCTGATCGGCACCAACCGCGCAGCACAACTCCCCACGATTCTGTCGCGGACTCAGGTCATCCGCTTTGCTCCCCTGCCCACGGAAGTCGTGCGTCAGCTGTTGCTGGAGCAGGAACTGATCACGGATCCGTCGGCCGCCAGCCGCTTGGCGGAGATTTCCGGCGGTAGCCTGCGGCGAGCGGTGGCCCTCTCGGATCCGGACTTGGATAGCATCCAACAACAGCTGGAACAGCAATTGGCCCCGGGACGCCTCCAGTGCCACCCATTGGCGGCCAGCTTGACGGCATTTGTCCAACAGGCCGGCAAAGAAGCCCATCAACGCCGCGGACGGATGCGCTTGATCCTGCAACTGGCCAGCCAGCATTTCCGGCAGCAGCTGCGGGCGGCCTGCGGGCTCACTCCTCCCGCGGGATCTACGCCAGCCACGGCGGTGACCTGGGGCCCGGAAACGGCGGTGGCGGCCGTGGATCGCTGCCTGGAGGCGGAAATCGAACTGGATCGGAATGCGAACCAAAACACCCTCCTGGAATGCTGGTTGGATGACCTGGCCGAGATTTTCGTGAGGGCCGTGGGGGCCCCCACGAAATAATTTGATAATTTGGCAAACTGAGCCAGTTTACGGTTTTCATAAATCGACACCTTGCGTAGACTTGGCCCCATCGCATCCTCTTTGACTTCGTTGGAAAAGGAATTGAAAACGTGAATACCAGCCAAGTGGTCTATCTTGTTCCCAGCGTTGCCGTATTGGCACTGGTGTATGCTATGATTCGAGCCGCTTGGGTCCAGCGCCAGGATCCGGGCGACCAGCGGATGCAGACCATTGGCACCTGGATTGCTGACGGGGCCATGGCCTTTTTGAAACGCGAGTATCGCTCGCTGACAATTTTTGTGGTCGTGGTGGCCATCATTCTGGCCGTCAGCAATGCCTCCGTCAGCGCCACCCAACACACCAATGGCCTGATTGCCGTCTCGTTTGTGCTGGGCGCGTTTTGCTCCGCCTTGGCGGGGTATATTGGCATGAAGACCGCCACGGCGGCCAACACCCGCACCGCGGCCGCGGCCCGCACCGGGCTGAATCAGGCCTTGCAGGTGGCCTTTGCCGGTGGTTCGGTGATGGGACTGGCAGTGGCCGGGCTGGCCCTGCTGGGTCTGGGCGGCCTGTTCGCCGTGTATCTGAGAATGTACCCCACGGCCCTGGAGGGCGGTGACGCCACCAGCTTGGTCCTCAACATCCTCTCCGGCTTTTCGCTGGGGGCCTCTTCGATTGCCCTGTTTTCTCGCGTGGGAGGCGGCATTTACACCAAGGCCGCCGACGTGGGCGCGGATTTGGTGGGCAAGGTGGAAGCCGGCATTCCCGAAGACCACCCGCTCAACCCAGCCACCATTGCCGACAACGTCGGTGACAACGTAGGCGACGTAGCCGGGATGGGGGCCGATCTCTTTGAGTCGTACATTGGCGCGATTATTTCGTCGATGATTCTGGGCGCCACCTGGTTTGTCGGCTTGGAAGCCGCCCAGGCCGGCACGGGCATGCATGCGGTTTATCTGCCCTTGGCGGTGGCCGTGATCGGTGTGATTGCCTCGATCATCGGTTTCTTCTTTGTCCGCACCCAAGAAGGTGGCGACCCCCAGCAGGGTCTCAATCGGGGTACGTTCATCGCCGGTTTGCTGATGGTCTTGGGCACGGTAGCCGCCATTAAGATGATGATTCCAGCTGCTGGCGTGAGGGTATCCGACCTGATCGCCGGCGAGGTCACCTACAGCTGGTGGCAAATCGCGCTGGCGGTTGCTTCCGGCCTGGCGGCAGGCATCGCCGTGGGACTGCTGACGGAATACTACACCGCCACCGAGCGCGAACCCGTCGGCACCATTGTGGAGTCCGCACGGACCGGTGCCGCCACGACGATCATTCAAGGCATTGCCGTGGGGATGAACTCCACTTCGCTGCCGATCCTGGTGATATGTGCCGCCATTGTGTCGGCGTTCGAGTGCGCTGGCCTGTACGGCATCGCCATGGCGGCCCTGGGCATGCTCTCAACCATCGCCATCCAGCTGGCGACCGATGCCTACGGCCCCATCGCCGACAATGCCGGTGGGGTGGCCGAGATGGCGCGGATGGGCCGCGACATCCGGGCCCGCACCGACAAGCTGGATGCCGTGGGCAATACCACCGCGGCCATTGGCAAAGGGTTTGCCATCGGCTCCGCGGCACTGACGGCCCTCAGTCTCACGGCCGCCTTCCTCACCAAGATGCAAGGCGAAGTCAGCATCAACGCGGCCGATCCTTACGTGTTGGTCGGTCTGTTGATTGGGTGCATGCTGCCCTTCCGCTTTTCCGCCATGGCCATGGTGGCCGTCGGTGTGGCCGCCCAAGACATGATCCAAGAGGTCCGCCGCCAGTTCCGGGAAATCCCTGAGCTCCGCCCGGCTCTGGACGCGGCCCAACGGGCCGAGAGCGAAGAGCGAGATCCCACCGACGCCGAAAATGAAATCATCCGCGCCGCCGATGGCAAGGCCGATTATTCCCACTGCGTGGCCATCGCCACCAGCGCCGCCCTGCAGAAAATGATTGCCCCCGGTGTGATGGCCGTGACTGCTCCGGTCGTGGTGGGGCTGATTTCCGTGAATATGCTCGGCGGCCTGCTGGTCGGCGTGACGATCTCGGGGGTCTGCCTGGCCATTTTCCAGGCCAACTCCGGCGGTGCCTGGGATAACGCCAAAAAACAGATCAAAGATGAGGGCCACGCCAAATGGGGCGACGAGCTGGAAGAGATGCACAAGGCGGCCGTTACGGGCGATACGGTAGGCGACCCCTTCAAAGACACCTCCGGTCCCTCCATCAATATTCTGATTAAGCTGATTAGCGTGGTGGCCATGATCATCGCGCCCCTGCTGTACGCCCTGCATTTCGGCTCCTAGGCAAGTGGACGGCAGAGCCGGCTCCCGGCCTGAGCGGGGGCCGCCAACGAAAGCGAGCTACCGCTCGAAACGTACTTGCCTTCCTCTGTAGTGCGCCAGCGCCGAGAAATAAACACGAAGACAAGAAGAGCACGAAGACCCCAACGCGGCGTAGCCGCAACCAAAGAGATACAAGATATTTACGGAAATAATTTGAACCACGACGAAACAACGGAAACAACGCCCACCACGAATCAACAAACGAAAAATAAATCTCAGTAGTTCCAAATTTGGCCAATGAAGCCGAGCACAGCGGTTACCAGCCCTCCCCGCAAATGAGCCGGTGGGCGATAGCCCCGGTTCTTGGGCGTTTCACGGAACCGGGGCTATCGCCCACCGGCTCAGGCTCGACAGTTCCTGCAGCCGGCACCCCCACGGCGGCCTTGCAGGCGCGGCATAATCGCCTAGAATTAGAGCCAGTATCCGCTGACGCGGCCCCGGGAGAGGTGGCTGAGTGGTCGAAAGCACCGGTTTGCTAAATCGGCGTACGGGTCATTCCGTACCGCAGGTTCGAATCCTGTCCTCTCCGCTTCGCTTGTCTGCTACTCAGCGCCAGGTCGGTTTTTTGCGGCGGGCCCGGGGGTGCTTGGGGAGGCCGTTTTGCTTGGGTGGCTGGGGCTTGGGGATCACACGAACCGCCGTGGCGCGTGGCTCCTGCCGGACATCTCGGTTCTCGCCGGGCACAAAACTCACAAAATCGCCCACGACCAGGTCCTGAAATCTCTTGTCGCCCAGCACGTCGGACGGTTCAAAACAAAACTCGGCCCCACCTTGATCGGCAGAGATAAACCCGATCAGTTTTTTGCGTGGCAATTTGGTGATGAAGCCGTGGGCGACCCGCTGGGGGGGCGAGGCGGCACGGCCCGTCGGCGTCCGCCGTCGAGGAGAAGCAGAGCCGGCGGAGGCACGGTTTCCCGGCCGCTGGCTGGCGGAGGGGGGGGGAGGCCCGCCGGCTACCACACGCTTGGCCCGCGGCTGAGCGGCCGTGGCATCGATCTCGTAGTGCACCTGCTGCCCGCTCCGCAGCGCACGAAACTCCGTATCCACCACCGAGCAGTGAAAAAACAAATCAGCCCCTCCGGCATCCGGAGAGATAAAGCCGAACCCTTTGTTCTCAGCAAGCGACGCAATTTTTCCAGCCAACATTGTTTGATTTACCCGTAACCCACTGAGAACATCCACCCTGCTTAAGTTTAGCTAGCACAGCAACAGATAGCAATTCCGTGCAAGGGGAAGAAGTATGAAAGAGAACCGCGACGAAACGACGAAACGACGTTTGACTACGCCCTGGCGTCGTTCCGTCATGATTCATGCTACTCTTTCACTTGCTTTCGTGCGTTGGTGGTCCTCCTTTTGGAGAGCAGCATGTTTGCTAGCACGGGGCGGCACGACCAGACCCAAACCGCGCGGCTCGTACCAGAACACAACCATTACGTACAAAACAAAGCCCGTCGTCGCGTTGTTTCGTCGTGGTTCCCATCCATATTAGTCTCATCTTTAAAAAAACTGAGCACCTACAGGCAAGCTCAAAGAGGGGCTGCACCCAGGGGATCTTCCCCGGACAAAACGATATTGACCCACAACCCAGGATGCGACAAGCTAGGCCCCACAATTCACCGCAGAGATGGTTGCAAATGGAGGTGCACTCTGATGAAACGTGATCTTGATTTAGCCCGGCACTTGTTACTCGATATCGAAAACCGCGGAGCGGACTGTTCGGTAAGTGCGTTACGCGTGGCGCCCCACGTGGAGCAGAGCGAAGTGGACAACGAAAAAATTCGCCATCATCTGCGGCTGCTGATCGACGCGGGTCTGCTGCAGGAGGTCGATCGCACCAGTGCGGGAATTCCCTGCGTGCGGCTCACGCATCAGGGTCACGAACTGCTGGAGCTGGCCCGCCACGAGACGGCCTGGCAGGAGGCCAAGCAGGCCTGCCAAGATCGCCTGGGCGGTTTGTCCCTGCGGGTAATCCAAAACATCTTATGGCACTGGGCCATCGACGATGCCCCACGTTACGTCCGCCGGCGACGTCCGGTTGCTACGCGTCGCCTACGTTACGCGGACGCCCTGCCCCCCGTTGAGGCAGACGCGACGTATCGGGAGCGGCCCGTCTATCGTGTGGAGCCCGTCAGGGAGCGCTGGGAAGACCAGGAGCTCGAACCCGGCGAAAACGTCCGCTATGTGCGGGTAGCGGCTGAGGGAAGTGACTATCGCCCGGGTGCCGACTACCGCCTGCACGCCTGGCGCGGTGGTGTGGATCTGGATGGAGACGGCCACGTCGATATCGAGTACGCGTCGCACCGCCCTACTTACGTGCTCTAGCCCTCCGTTTCGGATTCATCAGCAGAACCCGACCAGGGGTCGGGGAAGCTACCGGGATTGAAGCGTTCTTCTCGGAGAGAAAGCTGCACTAGGCAGCTAGGCAACCTATCATTTTTCAGTAGCGTTGGCTTGAATCTCTCCCGGAGACTTCCGGATATGTTCGGTTTGATTCCTGAATGGATTGTGCACATCCTGGCATTGGTGGTGGTGGGCCGCATCTGCGGCCCGCACCTGGTGCGGGGACTTGGTCTGCATCGGTACCGCCACTCCGTGTGCGGTGGTCCGTCGGACCTGTCGCCCCTGGAATCTTCCTCCACGTATGCCGACTACTACCAGCAACTCGTGGAGCTGGGCTTCGTACCGCTAGGGATCTTCCGAGAGGAAGTACTCTGGCACAAAGGGAATAAGGAATTCACCTTCTGCCACCCCGAACATGACTGCCGAGCGGCCGTGTACTGTTTGGCGGGCGGTGATGCGCGCGTGGCGCTGACCAGCGACTTTACGGACGACGTGCTGGCACGCACGCTGAACTACGATGGGGGCAATACGATTGCGGATGATTTTGTCATGCTCCGCGAGCCGACGAACAACATGCGGAAGCTGCTCGAGACGCACTTGGAAAACCGAGACCGATTCCTCCAGGCCGGATATGCATTGCGACCGGTGGAAACTCTAAAGGACTGGGGACAAGCGGAAGCACGGGCCTTTTTTCAACCCATTCCTTATCGGGACTACCTGGACTGCGAGCGGATGATCGCCGTCACGTTTGCTGGAACCCTGGGAATCTTGGGGTCGATTGGTGCCCTGGGCCTGATGAAATGGCAGGAAAATTTTCAAGAGGTCGGTTATTTGCACGCCCTCAGCTGGAGCGTCATCGCGCTGACGACGGTGATCTTCCTCTATCTCAAGTTTGCCATCTCACGCGAACTGGATGAAATGTCGGCCTATCAAAGCGACTGCGATGGCGCGATGGACGGCAGCTGCGCCCCCGCGTAAGGTCCGGATCAGGCTGGCCAACGCACCAGCGAGCTACCGCTCGGACAGTACTGGCATGCCTTTGTAGGGCGCTAGCAGCAAGCACAAACCACAACGAAACAACGCGACGACGAACAGAGACTTATTTTTTCGTTTGTTGATTCGTGGTGGACGTTGTTTCCGTTGTTTCGTCGTGGTTCAAAATTCTCAGCTAGTAGGCTGTCACTAGATTCCCGCCTGCGCGGGAATGACATGGGCCATGCATGGGCCTGCAAGCAGCGTGGCAGCTGAGCACGAATTCCGCCCGCTAGACTTCGGCCGGGTGGCGAGCTGGCTGCGATGTGGCCGCTGGAGAAAGCGGTTGCTCCTGCGGTGTGTTTTCCCGCACGGGCTCCAACTCACGGTCAACCAGCTCCCTGTCAACCAGCCGCGGTACCCCGCGGAGATAACGTCGGTAGATGCGATGGAGGTCGACCAGCGCCGCCAGAAAATCGCGCGGTTTGACTTTGGAGCCGTCCACATCGTGCCACGTGTCGAGGGGCAATTCGTAGAGGGAACGCAGGGTGGGTCCCCGCTGCTGATCCACCGCAATCATGCGAGCGATCAACTCCACATCAAAGATCCACTTGCTACAGAAGGGCGTGTGAAAAAGTTCCCGCGTCCGCTGATTCCCTCGGAAGAGCTTGGCACCGCACTGCGTATCGTAAATTCCCAGCCCCAACACGCACGATGCGCCCATGGCAAAGGCACGTCCCAGCAGATGGCGTGACAGATGTCGGCGGATATCGCGGCCCAACAGGCGTACGCGGGCGCCAAACACGGCCTGCAGCGACTCGGCTGCCTGCAACCGCTCACAAAATCGACCGATCACCTCCAGCGGTGTGGCCAGATCCGCATCCCAATAGCCCACAAAATCGGCGCCACTGCCGAGGGCGGCCAACATGCCCCGCCGCACGGCTTCCGCCTTGCCACGGTTTGTCTCCAGCGGCAAGATATCGGCCCACTCAGGGGCTACGGCTTGCAGGGCCTGGAGCATGATCCGCGTGTCGTCCGTACTGCCGTCATCCACGAACAACAGCCGGGCAGGCGGATCGTTGCGGAGATAGCGCAGAAAACGGTCGATGTCGAGGCGACAGGCCTCGTTGTAACAGGGAATCACGACGACGGTGCTGGGCATGCGAAACGATACGCCGTTGTTGCCGGTTGTCAGCGGCAGGTAAGTTTTTACCTGCCGCATGATCGAAAATCCCCGCGAAGCGACTCCATTGGGCTGTCGATGGGTAAGTTCTCATCTGCCCAACGCCTAAACCCTCCTGGAGAACGCCTGGGGGTGGATCGACCTCTACAGCACGGGCAGTGGCCACTGCGGGCCCAGGGCCTTCCGCTGCAACTGAGTGAGTTCGGCAACTCCTTGCTGGGCCACCGCGACCAGCCCGGTTAATTGGTCTGCGCTGAATGTGGCCTCCTCGCCGCACCCTTGGACCTCGACGAACTGCCCGCCTCCGGTCATGACGATGTTCATATCCACGTCCGCACCAACGTCCTCATGATAGTCCAGGTCGAGTAGGATCTCCCCCGCGACAATGCCCACACTGACGGCGGCGACGCTGTCGGACAACGGTCGACAGGTGGCAGGGTCCAGCTCAGGGAGCCCGCGCAGTGCCTCCACCAAGGCAATAAACCCACCGGTGATGCTGGCCGTACGGGTGCCGCCGTCGGCTTGCAGCACATCGCAATCGACGGTGATCATGCGTTCGCCCAAGGCCTGCAGGTCCACCACCGCCCGCAGGCTGCGGCCGATGAGCCGCTGAATTTCCGACGTCCGGCCGTCCAGCTTGCCACTCCGATCCCGCCGTTTCCGCGGGCTCGTGCTGCCCGGCAGCATATTGTACTCCGCCGTGACCCAGCCCTTACCGGCTCCCGCCAGCCAGGGAGGCACTTCCGCGGACACACTGGCAGTGCACAAGACAACCGTCTCACCGGCATGGACTTGCACCTTCCCCGGAGCGGCCCCGGGAACCTCCCGTTCGATGCGGACAGGACGCAGGGCCGTGGAGGAGGTGCGGCCGTCATGGCGTGTGGTCATCAATAGGTTCCTCAAAGTCATATGGCTGGCAGCAGGTTGTGGAAGCAGGACCGACTGCCCGCGGCGCAGCCATCCCTACCCACGCCCCCTGGATTCCGGCTAGCGCTGCGGTGGCGCGCCACGTACGGCGGCCCCGCTGCCCTCGCCGGAGCCGGCGGCACCGAGCAACCAGGCCAAAATCCCCTTTTGCACGTGGAGACGGTTGCCCGCCTGGGGCACGACGATGCTGGCAGCACTATCCAGCACGCCATCACTCACTTCCTGCCCCCGCCGCGCGGGTAAGCAGTGCATGAAATAAGCCCCCTCGGGGGCGGCTGCCATGAGCCGCTCGTTGACTTGATAGTCGGCAAAATCAGCCTTCCGCTGGGCCTGCTCCTGTTCTTGTCCCATGCTGGCCCACACATCGGTATAGACCGCAGCAGCACCGGCGACCGCCTCGCGAGGATCCGAGGTCGCCAGCAGTTCCCAGTCCGGGAACGCCTGCCGCCAGGCCGCCAACTGCTGGTCGGCAAATTGATAACCCGGAGGTGCCGCGATGGCGAAGGGCACTCCTAACTTGCCGCAGGCCACGGCCAGGCTGGAGGCAACGTTATTGGCATCTCCCACCCAAGCCAGCTTGGCCGCGGCGAGACTGCCCAAGTGCTCTTTCAGGGTGTACAGATCTGCCAGCGCTTGGCAGGGGTGCGAACGATCCGTCAGACCGTTGATTACCGGACAGGTGGCATGGCGGGCCACCTCTTCCACTGTTTGATGCCGCTTGGAGCGGACCACCAACACGTCCACAAATTCACAAATCACGCGCGTGAAATCGTCCGGCCGTTCCCGTTTCCCAAACCCCACGTCGTCGCCCAGCATCAGGCTGGAGCCCCCCAAATGGGACATGCCGGCCTGAAAACTAACGCGGGTCCGCAGCGAAGGCTTTTCGAAGAGCAAGGCCATGACGCGACCGGGAAACAACGGTTCCCGCACGCCTGCGGCCAACTTGGTTTTCAAGTCTTGGGTGAGGGCAAAAATCCGCAGAATTTCTTCCGGCGAAACGTCGTTGAGTGTGAGTAGATGGCGCATGGGAGTGTGTGGGTGGCGGGCAAGCTAGTGTTCAAATTCTCGAATTGCTTGACAAAGGATGTGGCAACCTTCTTGCAGCTGCTCATCGGTGAGGGTCATCGCGGGCAGCAAACGCACCACATTCCCCTGGGTGCAGTTGATCAGGAGCCCGGCCTCCAGGCAAGTCTGCACGAGCCGGGTGGCATCCAGGCTCAGTTCCAGGCCGATCATCAAACCACAATAACGGAGTTCCTTCACGTACGGCAGCTCATCCACCAGGGGAGCCAGCCTGGCGCGGAAGGCTTCCCCCAGGTCCGTCGCCCGGTCGAGCAAGTGTTCTTGTTCAATCATTTCCAGCGTGGCAATGCCGGCCCGTGCTGCCAGCGGATTGCCGCCAAAGGTGGCCGCATGCATCCCGGGTCGTAAGCTGGCTGCGACTTCCTTCGTGGCCAGCATCGCACCCCCCGGCACGCCTCCGCACAGACTTTTGGCGAGCGTCATGATATCCGGTTGCACACCAAAATGTTGATGGGCAAACCATTTTCCGGTGCGTCCGCAGCCCGCTTGCACCTCGTCAAAGATCAGCAGCAGGGCGTGCTGATCGGCCAACTGCCGCAGACCGGCCAAGAAGCCTGCGGGGGGTAAACGAATGCCCCCTTCGCCTTGGATGGGCTCGACCATGATGGCGGCCGTCTCGTCATCAATCAGGGCCTCGACAGCGGCCAGATCGCCAAAGGGCGCGTAGTTGAAACCGGGCAACAAGGGGCCAATGTCCGCGTGGTACTTGGGCTGCGCGGTGGCCGTGATCGCGGCGAAGGTGCGTCCGTGAAAGCCACCGGTAAAGGTGATGATCTTGTAGCGCGGGGCCGGCGTATGCAGTCGGGCCAGCTTGATGGCCGCTTCATTGGCTTCGGCACCTGAGTTACAAAAAAATGCCTGCCCACCAAAACTTCGCTCGCTCAGCAGCTGAGCCCACCGTCCCTGGGCCTCCATGTACCAGCTATTGGGGACGTGGATCAGTTGGGCGGCTTGTTCGGTCAGGGCCGCCACAATGGGCGCGGCGCAATGCCCCAACAAATTGCAGCCCCAGCCCGGAAAAAAATCCAAATAACGCCGGCCCTGATCGTCCCAGACCTCGGAGCCGGCACCACGCACCAAGGCCACGGGGAAGCGGCCGTAGTTGGGAATTACATACTCGTCAAACAGCTGCCGCGTGGTGGTGGAAAGCGAAGGGGTGGCGGTGGTGTGGACCATGAAATTTCACTGGGATCGGAGGCAAAGGGTTTGTGTTGCAAGCACTGGTGCGCGGTCGTTAGGGAGGGGCCAACGGCAGACTCAGGGGCTTGGCGGGTCTGGACTGCACGTCCCCTAACCGTCTGACGTCATCCTTTCCGGCTGCTGGACACCTCCCGTGCTGTGCTGGGAAGAGCTCCGCGTGTCGTGTGCGCCGTTGTCGGCGACGATTTCCGTACCCACACCTTGGTTGGTGTAAATTTCCAGCAGCAGCGAGTGCCGCAAACGCCCGTCAATGATATGAATTTTCCCCACCCCCGTCTGCAGCGTCTCCAAACAGGCCTCGACTTTGGGGAGCATACCCGACGCCACGTTGCCCCCTGCAATCAACTGCCGCGCGGTGGCCGCGGTCAAGGAGTGGATCAACGAGTCGGGATCGTCTTTGTGTTGGCGGACGCCATTGATGTCGCTGAGAAAAACCAATTTTTCCGCCCCCACGGCCTGGGCCACAGCCGTGGCGGCCGTGTCGGCATTCACATTCAGTCGCTCTCCCTCCGCCGTTTCACACATCGAAGGAATCACGGGGACTTGCCCGGCATAGGTCAAGTTATCCAGGGTTTGACGGTCCACCTGGGTTACCTGCCCCACCGCCCCTAAGTCCAGCGGGTTTCCCTGCTCGTCTTGCAGCTGGAGTCGCTCACCAAACAGCACATTGTTGTTGGTGCCCCCAAAATTAAGGGGCATGGCTCGGCCGCCATACTCTTCGATGCGGGCCGCCAGGGATTCGTTGACTTCACCGGCCAGCACTCGCTCCACAATCTGAAGTGTCTGGGCATCCGTGTGGCGACGCCCCTGGATGAACCGCGGCGGAATGTCGGCCTCCGCCATGGCCCGACTGATGGCAGCGCCACCGCCATGGACCACAATCGGGCGCATGCCGACGGTTTCCATGAAGACAATATCAATCAGCAAATGGCGGAGTGCCTCCGGGTCTTCCATGACACTGCCGCCAATTTTGATGACCGTGATTTTATCCCGAAACCTACGGATCCAGCCCAGGGCTTCGATCAGGACATCGGCCTTTTCAATGGCAGCTTGCAAAACGGTCATCCTTCGCCAGGGGCGAGATACGGGGTTGGAGTTCGCTGGCCAGGGAAATCAAACCGGGGCGATCCAAGTCTCATATTCTACGCCGCTCCAGCAACAGACGGAAGTGGTGCGGGAAGGCGGGAAGACATACGGGCCTCGTGGTATGCCAGTCGTTTTGTGGCGGTACAGAATGCTCACATGAGGTTGTACCCTGCCCCCCTGGCAGGACGTAGTCGTTCATGGCAAGATAAGCCAGTCTTCACGATCGACTTTGGTTTCGATCAATTTACTTCTGAAAGAACGGCCTGCGGCCGTTTTTTCAGAAACTGCAGGAAGTACCACACCATGACCACCTCGGATGATTGTTTGGCGATCGTGCTGGCTGCCGGCAAAGGCACGCGGATGGAGTCGCCCTTGCCCAAGGTGCTCGTCCCCGTCTGCGGTCGTCCCATGATCCGTTACGTGACCACGGCTCTCCAAGCAGCCGGCGTCGCGCGGACGGTGCTGGTGGTGGGTCACCAGGCAGCACGGGTGCAGGCAGAACTGGCGGACGAGCCGGCAATCGAATTTGTGGAACAGCGCGAGCAGCTGGGCACGGGGCATGCCGTCATGATGTGCCGTGCCCACTTGGCTGCGCACACGGGCCCCGTGCTGATCATCGCCGGCGATCAGTGCCTGGTGCAGGTGGCCTCGGTGCGCAAACTGCTGGAGATTTATCGCGCCCACCCGGCGGCCTGCCTGCTGGGCACGGTGGAGCGCCCCGATCCGACCGGATATGGGCGGATTGTGCGGGACGCGGCGGGCCAGTTTACGGGGATCGTGGAAGAGAAAGACGCCACGCCAGCGGAGCGAGCCATTCGCGAGGTGAACGTGAGCACGTACGTGTTCGACGCGCAGCAGCTGCTGGCCACGCTCGACAACCTCAGCAACAACAACGCCCAACACGAATACTACTTGACGGACTGCCCCGCGCTGCTGCTGGCCAGTGGCCAGCGTGTGCTGGCCGAAAAGGTCCTGCAGCCCTGTGAGGCCTTGAGTATCAATAGCATGGCGGATCTCCAGGCAGTCGAAGCCGAAATGCAGAATAACTCAAACTGAAAACAGAGGCCTCCATGAAGCCGGTAAAGCCCGAGAAAACAGCCCCCGTTTCCACACCGCGGCGGCTTACCACGAGACCTGGTTCAGAGGCGGATGGAGTGGGCTTTTCCGGCCCCAACCGGCTAGCACGAAGTAGACTGGTTTTCACTTTGAGAAAATAACCACATTGAGGCCCCATGTCCGACTTAAAATTGTTTAGCGGCACCGCGAATCCGGTGCTCGGAAAAGCCATTGCCGATTACCTGGGTGTTTCCCTGGGGGCCATCACGCTCGGAAATTTCCCGGATGGAGAAACGTCTTGCAAGATTGACGAGGATATCCGTGGTCGCGACGTCTATCTGATCCAGCCGACCTGCCCGCCAGCCAATGAAAATCTGATGCAGCTGCTGGTTATGATCGACTGCTGCAAACGGGCCAGTGCCGAACGTGTGACGGCGGTCATCCCCTACTTCGGTTACGCACGGCAAGACCGTAAGGACGAGGGCCGGGTGCCCATTACGGCCAAGCTGGTGGCCAATATGATTTCGCTGGCCGGTGCCGATCGCGTACTGGCCATGGACCTGCATGCGGCACAGATCCAGGGATTTTTTGATGCTCCCGTGGATCACCTCTACGCCGCGCCGGTGCTGAACGAGCATTTCCTGCGGCGTGAGATTCCGCCATCCGAACTGGTGATCGCCAGCCCGGACGAGGGCAGCATCAAACGTGCGCTGGGGCACACCAAGCGGCTCGGCGGCAGCGTGGCGATTATCGATAAGCGGCGCACCAGCGCCGAAACGACGGTCCAGGAAAATGTCATCGGCGGTCCGGTCACGGACAAAGTGGTGCTGATGTTCGACGACATGATTAGCACGGCCGGATCGATTTGCGGGGCGGCCCGCGTGCTGCGGGCGCACGGGGCCCGGGAAATCCACGTGGCCACCACCCACGCCGTGTTTTGCGGTCCCGCGGTCGAACGGCTGGCAGCCGCCAATTTGGCGAGTATTGTCTGCACCGATTCGATTCCCCTGGCCCCCGAGCAAATCTTGCCGCAGACCCAAGTGCTCAGCATCGCCCCCCTGCTGGGCGAGGCGATCAAACGCATTCACCGCAATGAGTCGGTAAGTCGCCTCTTCCATGAGCAGAATTGAGGGGTTGAATTCCAGGGCGTATCGGTCACAATCAGGGGTTTGCCAATGGCGGGAGCCAGACACCCCAGGGACCGGTGGGTCCCCTAAAAATACAGCGAGCCTGAGGGAACCATGCCGGAAGTACTCGAAGTTGAGCAGCGTGCTGCACGGGGTAAATTAAACAACCGTCGTTTGCGGACGGGTGGCAAACTGCCCGCGGTCCTCTACGGCCACGGCCAGGAGCCGGTGAGCTTGGCGGTGCCGGCGGATCAACTGGACGCCACGCTGCGTCATGGAGGCCATTTGGTCGAGCTGCAGGGAGCTGTGGCCGGACAGGCTTTTCTGCAGGATGTCCAATGGGACACCTTCCAGCAACACGTGCTGCACGTGGATTTGTTGCGTGTGGACGCCTCGGATCGCGTGAAGGTGGAGCTGCCCGTGCTGCTGCGGGGCGAGGCCCCCGGTGCGAGCGAGGGCGGAATTGTCGATCAGCTGCTGCACAGAATCGAAATTGAAACCAGCGCCGTCAGCATTCCGGACAATCTGCACCTGAGCATCAATGCTTTGCACCTCGGTGGATTGTTGAAGTCGGAGGACATTGAGGATTTGCCGCCAGGTGCCAAGGTGCTCACGGATGCCAGTGCCGTCTTGGTGCAGTGCATTGAAAGCGTGGTGGTTGAGGAAGAGGAGGACACGGCTGCCGCCGGCAGTGCCGAACCGGAAGTGATTGGCCAGAAGGGCACTGAATCCCCTGCGGAGGAAGGCTAAGCAAAGCGAGCGTTGCCGGGCCCTCGGGGAGTGAGGGAACTTCCGGTAGCCGCTGCTGAGTTATGAAATTGGTAATCGGCCTGGGAAATCCCGGCAGAAAATACGAAAAAACACGTCACAACATTGGTTTTGACATCCTCCGCCAGGTAGCGGCCAGGCAGGCCGCCGCCCCGGGGAAGCATAAATTTGGGGGAGAATTGCAGGAGTGTGCGCTTGGCGGCCAGCGGGTCCTCCTGCTCCAGCCGCACACTTTCATGAATCTTAGCGGTCAGAGCGTGCGGCAGGCGGTCGATTTTTACAACCTGGCGGTTGCCGATTGCCTGCTGGTTTGCGACGATTTCCACTTGCCCTTAGGCACGCTGAGAATGCGGGCCCGAGGTTCGGATGGAGGTCAAAAGGGACTGGCCGATACGATTCGGCACTTGGGGACCAACGCGTTGGCCCGGCTACGGTTTGGTATTGGCCCCGTGCCGCCGCAGTGGGACCCAGCCAATTATGTGTTGGGGAAATTTGATGCCAGCCAGTCCCAGATACTGGAGAGCGAAATTTTGCGAGCTGCCCAAGCCGTGGAGACCTGGGTCGCGGACGGGATTGAAATAGCGATGAACAAATTCAATGGTGGATTGGAGAAAAATTTTGGCTGAGAAAACCGCAGTTTACGAAGGCATGTTCATTTTGGATGCCAATAAATTGGCCCGTCATCGTGATGCTTTGCCCGGTGAGGTAAATGGATTGATTGAGAGTGCCGGGGGGCAGATCGAAGTCAGCCGGCTCTGGGAAGAGCGGCGGTTGGCGTATCCGATTCGCGGCCAGCGGAAAGGGGCCTACTGGATCACCTATTTTAGGCTGCCGACCACGAAACTCAGTGGGTTAACCAGGCAGTGTGAACTGCACGAGGGGATTTTGCGTCAGCTGTTTGTGCGACTGCCAGCGGCCTTGGTGGAACCCGTGCTCGAACACGCCCAGGGCAATGCGGCAGCAGCACCTGCCGAGGACACCGCCGCCGATACCGTGGCCCAGGCCCCAGAGCAGGCAGCCGAGGTCACAGCTTCGTAACCCTGTGGGAAAATTGAAGCGGCCAGCTCTTGTGCCCCGCAGCAAGTTGTATTAGACTAAGGCCAGTGGGGTACAATTGTTCAGTACCTGGCGGGTGCCGCAGTAGCCAGCAGTACCGCAAGCAGTACTTTGGTGGTGTGGATTCGCTGGGTCCCTAATTGGTGGGGGCCCCGGTTGGTGGCATCCTGCGTGGTGCAGGGTGTTTTCCTGAGCGACCAATTTTGGCTGCGGTGCGAGCCGCTGGGCTGCGGCTGGGCCGTGCTAGAAAGGACAATCATTATGGGCAGTTACAATCGCGTGGTCCTGCTCGGCAATCTCACCCGTGACCCGGAGCTGCGGTACATCCCCAGCGGGACAGCCGTTTCCGAGATCGGCCTAGCAGTCAATGATCGGGTGAAGCGGAATGATCAGTGGGTCGATGAGCCAACCTTTGTCGATATCACTTTATGGGGACGGACGGCGGAAGTGGCCAATGAGTACCTGAGCAAAGGTTCCAGTGTGCTGATCGAGGGCCGACTGAAATTAGACACCTGGGAAAAAGAAGGCCAAAAACGGTCCAAGCTACGTGTGGTGGCAGACAAGATGCAAATGTTGGGGGGGCGTAGTAGAGGCTCTCAACCGGGCTCGGATGCCGACAGCGGCGGACACGATATGGCGGGTGCCCAGCCAGCTGCGGCAGCGGCCCCCGCACTGCCTCCCCAGGACGAAATTCCCTTTTAGGACGAAATTCCCTTTCTGAAAGAACGGCCGGAGGCCGTTCTTTCAGAAGTAAATTGATCGAAACCCAAATTTCACCCCTTTTTTACGTATTTTGCTATGCCTGTTTCAAACCACAAGCGTGTTCCTCGCCGTACCCACCGACTCCCCAAGGGCCCCCACGGCGGCATTGAGCTCTTGCTCATCCACAGTGTGGAAAACTTGGGGCACCAAGGCGATGTCGTTGAGGTGCGCCCCGGCTACGCCACCAATTACCTGATACCGCAAGGCCTGGCAACCATTGCCACCGAGCATCACAAGCGGATGGTGGAGAAGCATCGTTCCAAGCTCCAGGCCATGGAGAAGGCGCAGCAGGCAAATCTGCGGAAGCAGGCGGCGGAAATTTCCAAGCAGAGCATTACGATTGAGGCCAATGCCACCGAGGAAGGCCATCTGTACGGTAGCGTGGGGGCGCCCGAGATTGTCGAAGCGTTGAAAAAGAGCGATATCCATTTAAAAATCGACCAAATTCGTCTGGAGGGTGTGCTGAAGGAGTTGGGCCTGTACACGGTCAACTTCCGACTGGCCAGCGAGGCGGAGGGTGAGCTGAAGGTGTGGGTGGTCCCCATGGTCGGTTCCGAGACCCCTGCCAAATCCTAGCCAAATCCTAACAACCGATAGTGTGCCAGCACAGCAGGTACGGCCTGTTGCTGCGACACCGCTAAGGGAGCTTGCGTAGCGTGGCAACTGTGGCAGGGAATCAAACCTCGTCCTCCTCGCGGTCTCAGGAGGCCCCTGTGCACCGGCAGTTGCCTCGCAATCTGGAGGCCGAGCGGGCCGTGCTGGGGAGTATTCTGTTACTCCCGGAGGTATTTGACGAAGTGGCACTGGTGGTGCGGCCGGCCGATTTCTACGACGACGCCAATCGGATCCTCTTTGAGCATTTGCTGCAAATGCACGATGGCGGCCAGCAAATTGATCTGATGCTGCTGGTGGAGCGTTTGCGCACGGCCGGTCAGTACGAAACGATAGGCGGAGCCGCCTATTTGGCCGAGGTGGGCCAACAGGTTCCCACCGCGGCCCATGCGGAATACTATGCCAAAATTGTCGCCGACAAGTCCTTACTCCGCGCGCTGATCCACGCCGGCACCGACATCCTCCACGACGCCTACGACCCGACCGCCGACACCCGTGAGATGTTGAGCAAGGCAGAAGAAAAAGTGTTTGGCATTTTGGAGTCACGCAGTGCCAGTGAAGTCCAAGTGATCAGCGAAGTGCTGCAAGAGTCGCTGGATCGCATTGATGCCCGCATGGATCAACAGCACGCTTTTGGCGGCCTGGAAACCGGGTTTGATGACTTTGATCAAATGACCGGTGGTCTGCAAAATTCCGAGCTGGTGATCCTGGCCGCGCGGCCCAGTATGGGCAAGACGGCGCTGGCCATGAACATGGCAGAGCACGTCGCACTGCGCGTCCGCTCTCCGGTCCTGTTTGTCAGCCTGGAAATGTCTGCCTTGGAGTTGGGGGACCGACTGCTGTGCAGTGTCGCGGAGGTGAACGGCCACCGGTTGCGGAACGGAACGATCACGGCCGACGAGCGCCGGAAATTGGTGCAGACGGCGGCGGAGGTGAGTCAGGCCCCGCTGTATATCGATGACTCGCCCAGTCGCACCATGACGGAAATCTCGGCCAATGCCCGCCGCTTGAAGCGTCGTGGAGACCTGGGGCTGATCGTGATTGACTACCTGCAGTTGATCGAGCCGGACAATGCCCGGGATCCGCGCCAAGAACAAGTGGCCAAGATTGCTCGGCGGCTGAAGGGATTGGCGCGTGAGCTGGCTATCCCGGTGTTATGTCTGGCCCAGCTCAACCGGCAGGTGGAGGCCGGCGGAGATAAAAAACCCCAACTCAGCCATCTCCGCGAATCGGGGGCCATCGAGCAGGATGCGGACGTGGTCATGTTTGTGCACCGAGACGAGTATTACCAGTCGAGCGAAGAAGATCGCGAGGCCGTGCGCGGCGAGGCGGATTTACTCGTCCGCAAACAGCGCAACGGCCCCACCGGCGACGTCAAACTCACCTGGAGCCATGAATTCACACGGTTTCGGAACTACGCCCAGCAGCCCTACTCCGAATTTGAAGATTTTGGCCAAAGCGGGTTCTAATCGCCTGTCATTCCCGCGCGCAAGTTCTCCGTCATTCCCGCGCGCAAGTTCTCCGTCATTCCCGCGCGCAAG
>CAMYJY010000013.1 GCA_947258835.1 uncultured Pirellulales bacterium | reverse complement strand
ATCTCACATCACACATAAAAGGTGGGGCTGCGCCCCAGCCTACTTTGCTAGCGTTTCTAATCAGTCTAGCCCGGATGTGCTCGTTTGAGTAACGTGCGGACAAATTATACCCCGGAGGAAGAGGGTAGCCCAGATTGGCGCAGCCTACCTGGGCGGCGCAGCCAGGTTGTCTGCAGATGCTGTGGGACCTCTTGTGACTGCGTCACATCGGTAGGCTAGCGCCAACCGATGCCACCCACGGATGGACCACTCACGGATGGACCAGCTCGCTGCTGCACCCGCCACTGGCCAAACTTGCCGGGAGCGGGCCCAGGCGAAACACCATAGGCATTGGCTTTTCACCAGGAGCACATTTACCCAAGGAGGGGGACGTGCAACGCATCATGTCGTTAGCGACGCTCGCCGTCATCGGGGGGCTGGGCTATTTGTTTCTCCAAGGTGGCGGTCTTGGTCAGCTTGCCGTTCCGTCCCCACGCGGTGCCTCTCCAGCGATCACCTCGCCCGGTGGGCCATGGAATGCATCGCCCACCGAGTACCAGCCTGATCGCACCACCGCCGCGGCACCCGCCGTGCTGCGCTCTCGGGATAATCTGCCGGAGAGCGGGGGCACGGCTGACCCGACCATTCGGATTGCCTCGTTCAACATCCAGGTGTTTGGCAACACGAAGGCGGGCAAAGCTTATGTGATGGATACGCTAGCGCACATCGTGCGCCAGTTTGAGGTGGTCGCGATTCAAGAAATTCGCACCAAGAACGAGTACCTGATCCCCAATTTTGTGGAGCGGATCAATCGTGCGGGTGGCCATTATGATTACGTCATCGGTCCACGCATCGGCTACACCAGCGTCAAAGAGCAATATGCCTTCATTTTTGATGCCGATCGCGTGGAAGTAGATCACCACAGCGTCTACACCGTGGGGGATCCCGACCAGCTCCTGCACCGCGAACCGCTGGTGGCCAACTTCCGCACCCGGGGCATCGATCCCGCGGTGGCCTTTACGTTTACCTTGGTGAATATTCACACCGACCCGGATGAGGTGGTATCCGAGGTGGATGCCTTGGCGGAGGTCTACCGTGTCGTCCGTCGCAGCAGTCGGGGCGAAGACGATATCATCCTCCTGGGAGATTTTAATGCAGACGATCGCCACCTAGGGCGTTTAGGACAGTTGCCCGGAGTCTATTCACTCATCACCGGTATTTCCACCAATACCCGCCAGACAAAACAGTACGACAATCTCATTATCCACCGGCCGTCGACCACTGAATATACGGGGCGTTCCGGGGTGTTCGACGTGATGCGGCTCTACAATCTGAGCCTGCAACAAGCGCTGCAAGTCTCCGATCACTTTCCCGTGTGGGGCGAGTTCAGCGCCTACGAACGCGACTACTCAGGGCGGATTGCTGACCGCCGCTACCGCGGGCGTTAAAACTTAAATTGAGTTAAAACTCAAGCTCCATGCCATCGGCACCAATTTCGATCGGCGAAAAGATCCGACGGGCGGCGTCCAGATCGAGATCGCTGTCGCTGGCCAGGAGCGGGTTGATATGTACCAGCACCAGACGGCCCACCCCGGCAGCGGCGGCTACTTGGGCGACTGGGGTGAGGCAGCTGTGGCCCGTCAATTCGGCTTGCGCGGGCCTGTCGTCGCCGAAGTAGCATTCATGCACCAGCAGATCAACACCGCGAATTCTTTCCACGTAGTCAGCCTCCGTCGAGGCCACCGTATCGGTGACGTAGGCCAGGGATCGCTGGGGCCAATCAATGCGAAAACCAATCGAGCCGCCCGGGTGCTGGAGTGGAAAATAGCTGAGCACACCGCCATCTCGCAAAGTGGTGCGGGGGGCGACAACGTGTGCTTGAAAAGGAGGTCGGATCGGAAACAATAAGGGGGAAAATAAGTGCTCTTCCAGGGCAGTGAGTTTTTCCGCCTCGCCATGGACCGTGACTTGTTGGACATTGCCAGCATGCAGGATGTCAAACAGATACGTCAAACCGATGACATGGTCCAAATGGACGTGTGTCAAAAAAATGTCGAGCGTATCCGTGGCAAGATGATTTGGGACGCGGAACATGGCCGAACCAGCATCCAGCAACACTCCCAACTCGGGCAGCATCAGGCAGGCCGTATGGCGGCGATCATTGGGATGATAGCCGGTAGTTCCCAGCAACAGCAGTTTCATCATGGCCCTAACTTAAAGGATTAGCTTCCACCATGCCAGCGGATCTTTGTCGACGAATCCTCGTTTTTTTGCTGCTCAGCGCGGTAGTATTTCCGGGTTGCTGGAGGCCATCCGGGAATTCGCAGGTGGTTGTCTACACGGCCTTGGACGAAGAGTTCTCGCGGCCCATTTTCGAGCTGTTTGAGCGGCGGACGGGGATTGTGGTGTTGGCCAAGTACGACACCGAGTCGACCAAAACGGTGGGATTGACCCAGGCCCTATTGGCCGAGCGGAAGCATCCGCGGTGCGATCTGTTCTGGAACAACGAAATTGTCAACACGCTGCGACTGGACCAAGCCGGGTTGCTGCGGCCGTATCGATCGCCAGCGGCGGCCAATTTTCCGTCCCAGTTCCAGTCTGCGCGGGATACGTGGTGTGGCTTTGCTGCCCGTGCTCGCGTGCTGCTTGTGAATACGGACTTGGTGTCGGTGGATGCGGGACCGCAGTCGATAGGGGATCTGACCGATCCTCAGTGGCGGGGCCGGGTGGGGATCGCCAAGCCGCTGGCCGGCACCACGGCCAGTCATGCCGCCTGTTTGTTCGCCGCCTGGGGAGCGGAGCGCGGGCGCGACTTTTTTACCCAGGTCCGGGCGAACGCGCGGGTCCTGGCGGGAAATAAGCAAGTGGCCCAAGACGTCGGTCGGGGGCGGTTGGCTTGGGGACTCACGGATACCGATGATGCGCTGATCGAGTTGGAGCGGGGCCGACCGGTCCGCATCGTTTATCCGGACCAGGAACCCGGACAAATCGGGACGCTGTTTAGTCCCAATACCCTGGCCCTTGTGGCAGGTGCCCCGCGGTCCGAGCCGGCCGAACAGCTGGTAGATTTTCTCCTTTCCCCGGAAGTAGAACGTCTCCTGGCCGAGGGGCCCAGTGCTCAGATCCCGCTCAATCCCGCCGTGCAGTTGGCACTGCGCGTGGAGACGCCTCAGTCCATTCGTGCCATGGAGGTTGATTTCACGGCCGCTGCCCAGCAGTGGCACTCGGTCGCTACGTTTCTGCGCGAAACATTTGCCACGGCGGACTAGTGTTCTGCCTTCAGAGACCGCGGCGATGGCGGCGGCGGGGGCGTTGGCCGGGTGGGGGTGGTTTCGGTTGCTCGGCCTCTTGGTTGGAAGGTGTTTCCGGGGGTGGGGTGGTGCTGGCCACGGTTTCAAATCCTGAAATTTCATCGCGCTTTAGCAGCGTATTGATCAGCATTTCAATCCGCGTCAGCTCAACGCCTTGCTCGGGCGTAACAAACGAATAGGCGATGCCCTCACGGCCCATGCGGCCCGTGCGTCCTACCCGATGCACATAGTCGTCAGAGGATTGGGGCAGGTCATAATTGATGATGTGTGAGATATTGGTCACATCGATACCGCGACCCACCACATCGGTGGCCACCAGGATTTTGACCTTGCCCGCGCGGAACGAACGCATCACCCGATCACGGTCCCGCTGTTGCATATCGCCGTGAATGCATTCCACGTGGGCCACTCGTTTTGCCAACTTGCGGTGCACCCGATCGGTGCCGCGCTTGGTGCGACAAAAGATAATTGCTTGTGCCGGGGCTTCCCGCTTCAGCAAGCGCACCAGCAAGTCGAACTTGCGCATTTCGTCGACGGTAAAGTAATGCTGCTCGATCGTGTCGGCTGCTTTGGAAGACGGGGAAAAGTCCAGGATTTCCTGATCGACCATGAACCGCTGGGCCAGCCGCTGCACACCCTTGTCGATTGTTGCGCTGAGCAACAGGGTCTGACGTTGTTTGGGACAGCGGCGGAGGATTTTTTCGATGTCCGGACGAAAGCCGATATCCAACATGCGATCGGCTTCATCCAGGACCACGCACTGCAGCTTGGTTAAGATGAGCGAGCCGCGGGCCAGGTGGTCCAAGATCCGGCCCGGCGTACCGACCACGATATCAGCACCCCGTTGCAGCTTGGCAATTTGAGCCTTGATCGGCTTGCCACCGTATACGGCCTGACAGCGGATTTTTCTGCCGTGGGCCAGTTTGCTAATTTCCTCTTTGACTTGAACGGCCAATTCGCGGGTGGGCACCAGCACCAGCGCGGAGGGAAGTTGGCCCGGATCGGGCCACCGCTCCAGAATAGGAATTGCGAACGCAGCCGTTTTCCCTGTTCCGGTGCGGGCCTGTCCCAGCACGTCTCCTCCCAACAGAGCGCGGGGGATCACACCCTCCTGGACAGGCGAAGGGTGGTGGTAACCTGCCGCGTCCAGCGCGGAGAGCATGACATCCGAGAGATCGAGCTGGTCGAAAGTAGTCGGCTCGGAGGCCGACGATTCTGCGGAGGTGTCTTCCGCGGGGGACGCGTCTTCAGCCATAGGGGGAGTGAGTTCTTCGGGAGGCACTAGAAACCTAGAAACAAGGGGCGGTTGCAGGAGGACGACCAGGTAACCAGCCCCACGCACCTAGCGTAAGTCCAGTCAAGGTAGGAGGTTATTGACTCAAAGTGAAAACAAGGAATCCCTTGTGCTAGCCGGTTTGGGCCGGAAAAGCCCACTGTCTGAGCCCCTTGGCCAGGGCCCTGTGCGGACCACTACGGCGTTTTCAGCGGGTCCGATTTCCCTGGCTTGAACCGGCTTGATGGACGTCTTGCTCTTGATTTGAATTAACCACAACTAGGCTAGCACGCCTGACCACCAGGGTCAACGAGGGCGGCAGGGCCGCCAGCTGGTGCGAGCTACCGCTCCGAGGGCATGGATCCGCCTCTGTGGGGTGCTCGTATTCATGGTTCAATCAGGCTGAGACTTAATCAACTACATCCTAACACGATGTATTGTGGAGGCAAATCTCTGCCGGGAGAACCCGCAATCTTACCGCCTGGTAGTGGTCCCCAAGAGTGCCTGGCGTAGAGTCGCATCTGCTGGTCGATCGCCGAGCCAAATGCCAAACAACGCTTGTTTGAACGGCAAACCTGCAATGGCACCTTGCCGTTGGCCGTTTTTTAAGACGAGCACCCCTTGATTCGGCACATGCACCAAGTCAAACACATCGCCGCGAGAAATCGTGTCTGCAAAGCACTGGCGGAACTGCGCGATTTCCGTGCTGATCGGTTGGGTATTTCCGTCCGTTGAATTTTGGAATCCCTCATCGAGCGAGGCCACCAATTTCTGCTGGCTGACGAACTTGGAAGTGATCATAATCCGCATGGCCATCAAGTGGTTGGCATCGATGACCGATTGGGCCTGCTGGTTCGGCTGCAGCAGATACAAGCCTGCTTGATACAGTTCCATCAGATACTTCGAGCGGCTTCCCTTGCCATTGAGTACCAATTGTTGCTGGCCGACGTTGAGAGTCGCGGGTAGCTCCACAGCCTGCACTGCCTGGGATACCAGAGCGACAAGCACAGTGGCTACGAAAAGATTTATAAATTTCATGGCAAGTTCACCGTGCACGGGGGATGGGATTCAGGGCTGCGAACTTTAGCGGATTATCTTCCGGAGAGCAATACTGCCAGCGGTGGTAGGCTGGAGCGAGCGCACCTCGCGGTTTGCCGTAGGCACAGTATCGTCATTCCCGCGCAAGCGGGAATCCAGTAGCGGGCGCGGGTAGTCTAGATTCCCGTCTGCACGGGAATGACGCGGGGAAGCGTAGGATTACCCGTTGTGGTCCAAAACGCGCTCACGTGGGGGTGGCATCGGTTGGCGAAGCCTACCGATGTGACGCAGTCACAAGAGGTATACAGGGAACTTTAAGGACCTATGCCAAGAGTATCCAGCGGCCGGAAAAGATGGCAGTACCGGACGCGACGTGCATTAAGACAACCTCTAGCGGCAGAGCCTGCCCCCGGCTTGATCGGGGGCCGCCCAGGTAGGCTGCGCCAACCTGGGCTACCCCATGCCAGCCTCAACCGGACGCTCTCTACGGCTGTGCGGCCCAGGCCAGCAGGGCTTGGTTTTGCGCGAAGAAGTCTTGGCTGGCATCGCCCTGCGGGCTTTTGAAAAAGCTGCTGAGGAAGGTCAAACCACCCACCTCACCGCGCTGTCGCGCCACCGCGACAAAACGGACCAGGTCCAATATCAAGGGGGCGGCCAGGAGTGAATCGCAGCCTTGCCACGTCAGCTGGAGCGTCATGGGAGTGTCGAGAAAACCACGGAAATGCACGTGATCCCAGGCCGTTTTCCAGTCGTGCAGGCTTTCCACACGCTCGATGCTGACCAGTGTTTGCGGTGCATAACCCAAGATTTGAGGCAGCAACTGGTCTTTGCTGAGTACTTTAGCGGCCTTGTTCTCGGGGTCGTCCAGGACCAGACTGTCGCGGTTCCCAAAAATGTTATGGCCGACCCAGCTCATGACCTCCAGGTTCCGTGCCGCAAACATGGGGGCCAGCACGCTTTTTAGGAGTGTTTCCCCCGTTTTGCCGTCGCGGCCGGCATGGCAGGTGTCGCGGAGCCGCGCCAGGTCATCGATCGCCTCGGGAGACGACCCCACGGAGGGTGTGAAATTGACATAACTCATTCCCAAGTCCAGAGCGGAAATAGCGTACAGAGTGCTGGCTGGGAGCGGACAATCTTGGCGGTCTAGCCAAGGTTCGAGTTCTTCCCAGGTGCCGGGCCAGGATGAGGTGTCCAGGCTTGCCTCGGTGGATGCCAGATTGACCACGATCACTGCTTGCAGTTGGTGGCGGGCCTGGAAGGAACGCAAATCTTGTTGGATGTCGGCGATGGCTTCCCGAGGGTTGAGCTCAGTGCAGTCCGGATCGGTGGCCAGCTGACCGATGGTAGGACCCACATTCCAGAGAATGCCCGGACGGATCTCTTGGTCGACGGCTGCCAAGTCCTCTTGGCAAGCGTCCAGTGTTGCAGCGGGAAAGACGCGACTCTTCTGATGCAGTACCTCGGCTGCTGCAGAGAGCGTGCCGCCGCGGATTTCGTGTCCTCCCACCACCAGTTGTTCCCAACTGGGGAAATCCAGTTCTGCAAAGCAGGGGAGGGCACTGACCAGTCCGGTGGTAGCAGTACGTTGTTGGCGGAGCGCCGCGAGGCCCAAAATGGTAGCGGTTGCCACGCCGCCGCGGGCACCGATAAGCCAGATTCCGATCCGTGAGCCAGCCATCCTCAGTGTGTCCCTTGTAATCTGCAGTTTCTGAAAGAACGGCCGGAGGCCGTTCTTTCAGAAGTAAATTGATCTGAACCAAAGTCGATCGTGAAGACCCACCCTTAGGTTATCTAACGGGAGGCTAGCGACCAGCGGGAGCGGGCTAACGCTTTTCGAGCGGTAGCTCGCATTAAAATTTTAGTAGGGGAGGGGGGCACTTGTGAACCTCTTGGGGGAGGGCCTATCATTGTCGTGGTATGATGAGTTGCCCCGCATCTCCGCTGTTTTTGCGTTTTTTTACGAGGTAAGGGTATTATGTTTGAGACCATCGAAGCTGCTCCCCGCGATGCCATCCTGGGGTTGACCGCCGCCTTTCGGGAAGACCAGCGCCCGGAAAAAATTAATCTCAGTGTGGGAGTCTACCAGGACGAGACGGGCCACACTCCGCTTCTGGAGTGCGTCCGCGCGGCCCAGCAGCGATTGGCCGCGGAGGCGAGTAGCAAGTCCTACCTGCCCATTTCCGGAGATGTCCAGTTTGGGGAGCGGGTACGTGAGTTGGTCTTAGGGGATGAGCATGAGGCCGTTGCTAATGGCCGGATTGCCCTGGCCCAGACACCGGGCGGTACCGGTGCCCTTCGCGTGGCGGGGGAGTTTATCCGTGCCAACTTGCCCCAGGCCTCGTTATGGGTCAGCGATCCCACCTGGCCCAATCATCCGAATGTCTTTCAAGCGGCCGGTGTCCGTCTCCAGAAGTATCCCTACTTGGATGCGTCCTCCAATAGTTTGGCGTGGGAGGCGACTTTGGCGGCCATTGCCAACATACCTGCGGGCGATGTGATCCTGTTGCACGGCTGCTGCCACAATCCCACGGGCATCGATCCCACGGAATCTCAATGGGAGCAACTGGCCGACATAATTTATGATCGCGGCTTGCTGCCGCTGCTAGATTTTGCCTATCAAGGATTTGGCGACGGCATCCAGCAGGATGCGGCGGGACTGCGAGCCTTGGCTCGGCCCGGTGCGGAGTTGCTGGTGTGCAGTTCGTTTTCCAAGAATTTTGGCCTCTATCGTGAACGCGTGGGCGCTTTGCTGGCCGTATGTCCCACGGCGGCGGCGACGCAGGCGGTGCAAAGCCAAATCAATCGCGTGATTCGGGCCAACTATTCCAATCCGCCGGCACATGGGGCGGCCCTGGTGAATTGCGTGTTGGGCGATGCGGATTTGCGAGCCACCTGGGAAACCGAAGTGGCCACCATGCGGGAGCGTATTCATAGCATACGGAAGCAGTTGGTGGAGTCCTTGGCCGCGGCGGGCGTACCGGGCGATTATTCGTTTATCACCAAGCAGCGGGGCATGTTTTCTTTCTCTGGGCTGACGAAAGAGCAAGTCGATGCCTTACGCGAGGAGCATGCCATTTATATTGTCGGTTCCGGGCGGATCAACGTAGCCGGTCTGACACCGTCCAATGTTGGGCCAGTGGCCCGCGCAGTGCGATCTGTCATCGAAAGGTCCTCATGACGCTAAATATTCTCTTTGCAACTCCCGAGGCCGTACCGTTGTGCAAGACGGGAGGTTTGGGCGATGTCTGTGGAAGTTTGCCGCACGCACTTACCGAGCTGGGGCAGCAGACCGCGTTGATCATGCCCGCTTTCCGGCAGATTTTGGAGGCCGGTTATGCTTGGGAAGAGACGGGGCAAACATTCACGATACCCATCGGACAAAAGCGGGTGCCGGGCAAGCTGCTGCGCGGCTGTCTGCCTGCGAGTGACGTGCCGGTGTATCTGATCGAGCAAGCCGATTATTTTGATCGACCGCAGCTGTATGGTGAACAGGGTGAAGATTACCAAGATAACTGCGAACGGTTTGTGTTTTATTGTCAGGCCGTCTTGGCCGCTATTAAGCAGCTGGAGTTGCCGGTTGATATCCTGCATTGCCATGACTGGAGCACGGCCCTGCTGCCGGCCTATCTGAAAACCCAATACGGTGATCGGGCTCCTTGGGACCGCATTGCCACTCTCTACACCATTCACAACCTGGCCTATCAGGGGGATTTTTGGCACTGGGATATGGCTTTAACGGGCTTGGATTGGAAGTATTTTAATTGGCGGCAGATGGAGTTTTATGGCAATCTGAATTTTATGAAGACGGGTATTGCCTTTGCGGACGCGATTAGCACGGTGAGTCCCACCTACGCCCAAGAGATTCTGCGGCCGCCCCTAAGCTGTGGGATGGAGGGGGGGCTCCGGCATCGGCAAGAGGACTTGTTTGGCATCTTGAATGGGGCCGACTACGAAGCTTGGAATCCGGGCACGGACGCTTACCTGGGCGAAAATGTCTATGACGTCCACAGTTTTGAGGAGGGCAAGCGGGCTTGCAAGGCCGAGTTGCAGCGGAGTTTGGGACTGCCCGTGGATCCCGCTGTGCCTTTGCTGGCTTCCGTGGGGCGATTGGTGGATCAAAAGGGTTTTGATTTGGTGACGCGTGTGATGCAGCAGTGGGCCCCCGCCCAGCCTGCCCAATGGGTCATCCTGGGTACGGGAGATCCCAAATACCATCAGCTGCTCAGCCAGCTCGCCAGCGACTATCCGCAAAAGATTGCCGTGAAGCTGGAGTTCTCCAACGAGTTGGCGCACCAAATCGAGGCCGGGGCGGACATGTTTTTAATGCCCAGCCAGTACGAACCCTGTGGACTGAACCAGCTGTACAGTCTGAAATATGGCACGGTACCCGTCGTGCGCCGGACCGGTGGCTTGGCCGATACGGTGATCGATGCCAGTGCGGGGACACAGGAGCAGGCCACTGGTTTTGGTTTTACGGAGTACACGGCCTTGGCCTTGGCAGACACGTTGCAGCGAGCGGTAGCCGCTTTTGAGGATCGGGCCGGCTGGCGTGCGCTGGTCCGGCGGGGCATGGGACAAGATTGGTCTTGGGGTCGCAGTGCGACTCAGTACGTGGAACTCTACGAGGAAACCTGCCTCCGTGCTCAGCACCGAGCGGGTGTCTCCTGTCCATGAGTGTTGACAGGCCTGTGGCGGAGTTGCGCTGGGACCCCGTTGTCGGCCGGCAGGTGCTGATTGCTGAAGGGCGGGTAGGGCGTCCCAACGACTTTGCAGATCGCGCACGGGCTGGCCGCGTCGCCATAGTGCCGGCAGATTGCCCTTTTTGCGCGGGGCACGAAGCCCAAACGCCTCCCGCCTTGCTCGAAGTGCGAAACCCGCGGGGCGACTGGCAGGTCCGGGTGGTGCCCAACAAGTACCCGGCCGTGACTTGGGATTCTGGGGAGCGGGAAAGTGTGCTGGGTCAGGAAGAGCGACTGCTGAGAGCAGAGGCCCCGCGGGGCGTTCATGAAGTGATCATTGAATCCCCTCGTCATGTGGACGATCTGCGCGACTTGTCGCGGGAAGAATTAGCGCTGGTGCTGCAGGTGTGCCGCGACCGGCTGCTCCACTGGGCGGGCACGGACGGCTTGCAGCAGGCCATGCTGTTTAAAAATGTGGGTGGCACGGCGGGGGCCTCCCTCGCGCATACGCATAGTCAGCTCATGGTGTTGCCCCACGTGCCGCCAACCATGCAGGCAGAACTCCAGGGGGCCCGGCGTTCCTACGAAAAACACGGGGCATGTGTGTACTGCCAGTTGCTGGTCACCGAGCACCGTGCCTCAGAGCGTATGGTGGCCACGGCAGATGGCTTTGCAGCCTTCGCGGCCTATGCCGCCCGCCAGCCCTATGAGACTTGGATTCTACCGACCGAGCATGCCGCGGACTTTGGCCAGTTAACGGACGTCCAGGCGGCCCATCTGGCCGGGTTGCTGCTGGAGGTGATGGCTAGGCTGGCCCGTTGCCTGCCGGAACTGTCCTACAACTTGGTACTCCACACCGCACCCTTTTCACAGTCCAAGCCCGGCAATACGGAGGCGTGCTACCACTGGCACTGGGAGATCATCCCCCGCAGTTCCCCGTTGGCTGGCCTCGAATGGGGAGGTGGACTGCCGATCAATTCGCTCTCCCCCGAGCGAGCTGCTGCCCGGTTAAGGGACGCTCTCCCCAGCCTATGGGCATCAAAAGAAGGGGATTTTGGGTAATATGGATAATTTTGGTCATCCTTGCGCCTTGTAGTGTTTCTCTCGCTGCTCTCTACGCATCTTGCCGATTATCCTGAAAGAAAGTTCTCAGCTGCGCTAGTCGAATCCTTACAGACCGGTCATCTTATGACTATCAGCCTGCTGTAGCTTGCTGACGCCCTTGCATCCCTTAGCCGTTATCTTGCATCTTGCTTCCATGACTATGAATTCGCCCCTCCGTTTAGTGCTTGCGTTCCACAACCATCAGCCCATCGGAAATTTCGATGGTGTTTTTGAACAGGCTTATCAAGACAGCTATCTACCTTTTTTGGATGTTTTTCAGCGCTACGAGCAGCTGCAGATTGCCATCCACACCAGCGGCTCCTTGATGGAGTGGTTGGATGCCAACCACCCCGAATATGTGGATCGGCTGGCCGAACTGGTGGCCGCGGGCCGCATCGAAATTATGGGTGGGGCCTACTTTGAACCCATCCTGACGATGATCCCCACGCGGGATCGCATTGGTCAGATCACCAGCTACACCCACTGGCTGGAGCAGCGGCTGGGCGCGGAGATCCGCGGGATGTGGATGCCCGAGCGGGTGTGGGAGCAATCGCTGACCAGGGATGTAGTGGCGGCGGACATCGAGTACACGATTCTGGATGATTTCCATTTTAAGAATGCGGGTCTCACGCAATCCGCCCTGCACGGATACTACGTCACCGAGGACGATGCCCAGATACTTAATGTGCTGCCTGGGAGTGAGCCGTTACGTTATTCGATTCCTTTCCAGGAACCCCAAAATACGATTGATTACCTCCGTGGCGTGGCCCACGAGCATCCGGGTGCGGTGGTGGTGTTTGGCGACGACGGTGAAAAGTTTGGTACCTGGCCCGAGACCAAAGAGCATGTGTACGACAGAGGCTGGCTGGTGCAATTTTTTGACGCGCTGACAGCCAATCTTGATTGGCTGCGGGTCACGACGCCCTCGGAGGCCATTCAAAATGTGCCCCCGCTGGGAAAACTGTATATTCCCGAAGGCAGTTATCGGGAAATGACGGAGTGGTCCCTGCCTGCCGATCAGCTGGAGGCCTATCAGGATGCCCAGCACGAATTGCAAGACCAGGGTTTGTGGGACCGGATTGCCCCCTTTGTGCGCGGCGGATATTGGCGGAACTTTAAAGTAAAGTATCCCGAGACCGACGTCATGTATGCCCGCATGCAGTTGGTCAGCCAGCGTTTGCAGCAGTTTGTGGAATCCGGCAGCACCGGAGACTTGGTGGAGCAGGCCCGCTTGGAGCTCTACCGTGGTCAGTGCAATTGTAGCTATTGGCATGGTGCCTTTGGGGGCACCTATCTGCCGCATCTCCGCAACGCCGTATTCCAGCATTTGATTGCAGCGGACAATCTGCTGGATCAGGTCGTCAATCGGGGCTGGCAAGAAGGGCAGGAACCGTGGGTCACCCTGGACGCAGCCGATTATAATTTCGACGGCCGTCCCGAGGTCCGCCTGGCCAACAATCGTCTCCTGGCGCTGGTGGCCCCTGTCCAAGGCGGACAAATTTACGAGCTCGATATCAAGTCGATTTGTCATAATCTGCAGGCCTCGCTCACACGGCGGCCCGAAGCCTATCATCGCCAGGTCCTCCGGGGGCCGTCGGATGGGGGCGATGATGTGGCCAGCATTCATGACAAAGTGGTTTTCAAGCAGGAAGGCCTGGATCAGAGATTAGGATACGACAGTTGGCAGCGGCAGTCGTTGGTGGATCATTTTTTCGACGCTGGCGTGACGCTGGCCGAGGTAGCCACCGGACAGGCGGTGGAGCAAGGGGATTTCGTGCAAGGGGCCTACGAGGCCCGTTTGCGGCGTAGTGCCGGTCGGGTGCAACTGCAGTTGGTCCGCGTGGGGGAAGTCGCTGGGCAGTCTCTGCGGATCACCAAGGGGATCACTGTGAACGCGGCAGATGCCGTGCTGGAAGTGGCCTATTTGCTGGAAGATATTCCCCGTGACGGCAATCTTCATTTTGCCCCGGAATTCAATTTTGCCGGTCTGCCTGCGGGTGCCGATGACCGGTTTTTCCGCGACGGCGACGGGACTTCGCTGGGGCAGCTGGGCCAGCAACTCGATCTGCAGCAGACCCACGAGTTGGGTTTGGTGGATCAGTGGCTGGGGATTGATGTCGGCCTGGCCTGCGACAGGCCGACGGCCATCTGGACCTATCCGGTGGAAACGGTTAGCCAGTCGGAGGGCGGGTTTGAGTTGGTGCACCAAGCGGTGGCCGTGGTGCCTCACTGGCACGTGGTGCCGGATGCGGAGGGCCGCTGGAGCGTTACCCTGCGACTCGCCATCAATACCCAGCAGGCGGAACAGCGGAGCCACGATCAGGCAGCGGTGGTTTCGGTCTAGTGCTTTGATCATAACCAAGCACTAGGAGGTCTCGCCCAAGGCGAACCAATCGACTGCTGTCGTGAATGCTGATTGCTGAAAATCGAGTGTTGCTAGCAGCGGTATCTGACAGTGATGGGCCAATTGTTGGGCATTGCTGGCCGTACTTTCATCCTGAACCAGTTGTTGATGTTGGCTCAGTACCAAGCCAGCCACAGGCAATTGGGGGGCCCGCGCTTGGGCGGTAATCAGAGTTTGGAGCGTGGCGTTGATGGTGCCCAGCTTGTTGGCCGTGACGATTAGCAGCGGTAAGCCGAGATCCCGGGCCAAATCGATGTTGTAGTCGGTATCGCTTAGCGGAGACATCAGTCCTCCGGCGCCCTCGACCAACACGAAATCCGCCTGGTCCCACCAATAGTTCAGCCCTGATCGTAGCAACTGCCCATCCACGACCTGCCCGGCCTGGGCGGCGGCTTGGGGAGGGGCCAGGGCCGCCTCAAAACGTTGGGGACAAACTTGGCTTGGTTGGCCCGGCTGACCCGCCGCTTGCCAGAGCGCCGTCGCATCGGCGGCGATCAGCCGCTCACCGTCCCGGTGGCAGCCACTTTCCACCGGTTTGTAGACGCCGACCCGCCGGCCTGCGGCGACTAAGGATTGTGCGATCAGCGTGGCGACGTAGGTTTTTCCCACGCCCGTATTCGTACCGGTAACAAACAGTCCGCGTGGCATCATCGCTTACAGCACCAAAAATTCTTCCACCGCGTCTCGCATGGCCTGTCGGTCCGCTGACACATCGGTCCAAATCTCAAAGGCCAGGGCCGCTTGTTCTACCAGCAGGGTCAGTCCATCAACGGTGGGGCAGCCCCGTTGTTCCGCTTGTTTGAGCAGCCACGTGGCAGGCGGGTTGTAAACGACGTCGGCCACCACAGCGCGGCGGGGCAGGCTGTCGAGTTGACTGGGCAGTGCGGTGCTGACCGGGGTGGCATTGAGCAGGGCCCGGCAGTCGTCATCCACAACGAGTGGGGCGTCCGCGGCAAACTGGGTGACGCGGCAGTGGGTCAGCGGCGTTTGCTTGAGTAAGGTGTCGCGCAGTTGCTCAGCTGCTGCCGGGTGCCGGCAGGCGATGATCAACTCGCCCACGCCAGCCAGGGCCAATTCGGCCCCAATGGCACGGGCCAAGCGACCGGCCCCCACGATCGTGACCTTGGCGTCTGGGACGGTCCCTGCTTGCTCTAGCAATTGGCGTAAGGCACGGCCCTCGGTGTTATAACCGGTGAGTTGTCCCTGAGCTTGTTTAATGCAGTTGATCTGACCACTGATGCGGGCTGCATCATCCAGCTGCTCTAGATAGGGCATCACCCGTGAGCAGTGCGGTGGGGAGAGCATCAGCCCATGGAAGGAAAAAATCCTGGCCCCCCGCAGGGCCCCTTCAAAGTCGAGGGCCGGTACCTCAAAAGTGAGAAATCGCCAGTCCAGCCGGGCCGCTCCAAAGGCCTTTTCCAGCATGTACTGCGTGGGATTTCCGGCGATCGGATCCCCTATCAAACAACACACGTCTTGCTGGGGGTGGCTGGTCATGGCAAGGGGGCAGAAATCTCGGAGGATGGGCCTAGATGGACTATTCTGACTGGCGGCGGGCCGGCATCTCACATCTCACATCTCACATCTCACATCTCACATATCTCCACGATGTACCTGCTGACTGTCCTTTTTACTGTAGCTACCCTGTGTGTCCAGGCGGTGCTGGCGACGTTGCCATCCCAGCAAGCGTGGCTGCTGGGGCTGATGTTGGGGCAGTTGGCCGTGCTAGCGATTTGGTGTGTCCGCGGTCGTGGGATGCATCGCCTGGGGCGCGTGGGCTGGACGATGATGGGGGCGTATTGCTTGGCCGGCCAAGTGGATTTCCCGTGGTCTGTGACGCTGGCCGCTGGCCTGCTTTACGTCTCAGCAATTGCCATCGTAGTCGGGATCTCTGATTGGTGCAGGGGGGCTAGGGCTCGGGGGGACGGCGCCACGCGCTGGCAAATACCGTTGGTCGAGTTTTTCGGTTGGACGATTCTCATAGCCGCGGTCAGTGTGGCTGGGCGACAGATGGATTTTAGTTGGCTGGGGCCTCAGGTCCTCCTCTGGGGCTTGGCGACCTTAGTGTTCCCGCTCGCGGTCACGTTCGTGGTACAGCGTGACTTGCGTGACCTCAGCCCAGGCGCCACCTGGCTGCTGGTGCTGGTGGGCCTCAGCGCTGCCGGCGGCCTCGGTGCTTGGAGCAACGGCAGCCAGGTGCTCATCCTTGGCCAGGCGATGTTCATGCTGTTGTGGTATGCCGTGTTAGGATACGACCGCAGCCTGCAGGCGGTTCGTACCAACTCAGCGGTCGCGGAGTCCGTAACCGCGCAGCAGACCCAGCTTCACCTTTTTGATCCAGGCTGATTCCCCGTCATGCGGCGGGTGATCCCTGGGGGTCGCCACGCCTCGCGACGGCTACGCGGGGTGGCATCGGTTGGCGCCAGCCTACCGCTGGGACGCAGTCACAAGAGGTTTGCGCTGCGTGGTGATCACCTCCAGTGATCTGGTTTGCGATAGCGCGAGCGCCATCGAGCGTGCGCGGGGCCGCGCGCCTTGTCTTACTTCCTCCGCCGCATACCGAAACCCAAACCAGCCCACAGCAGTAGGCAGCTGGTGGGTTCTGGAATGGCATGGATCAATCCTACCGCATCCAGGTCAAAACCATTCACGTCCGTGGGCGGTTCACCGGCATCGAAAGCATCGAAGATGGGATTGCCAAAGTCATCTGGAACCGAACCGTTACCTAGAATGTCAATCAACCGGACGTAATTTACGTCGTTAAGATCCACACTCCCGTTCGTGACTTGGGGCTGATTCAACAGGTCGTCCAGATCAAACGGGGTGCCCCGTGGTGTGCCACCAAAGCTGGCAGGGCCGTCGAAACCGGCCAAACCATGGATGTTGGAAATGTTCGCCCCCGAATAAGCACGCCCGAATGGTGTGATGATGTCGGTGTCCGCTTGACCCGCCCCCTCGGTATTCAACGAGGTAGCAGGAAAGCGTGCAAAATCGACACCGTTGGTCGAAACCTCCACGAAGGCCAGCTCGGCATACCAGAAATCTGGCTGGCCATCGAATTGGAAGGCGTTTTCAAAGATGACCAAGTCGTTGCCCGACCCGTTGAAGAGCGTGCTGCTGCCGAACGATACGGTGATTTCCCCGGGGGGCAGGCTGCCCGACTGGCTTGCGGCCAGTTCGCCCAGCGAGGCCACATTCCCATCGGCAGGTCCCAGTGCATGGAGTGCATCTGGACTCGCCTCGTGGGGCCCTGGCGCGCGCGTGGCTGCGGAAGCCCACCGCACGATGGCAGGATCATTGGCTGCAATTGGAGTGTGCGTGAAGGGGCCAGCCCAGACGTTGCTGGTCATGGCCAGCAAGCAGCCCACTGCCAGGAGGTTGTGTACAGAATGTTTCATGAGCGGTCCTTATGAGTAAGTACAAAGTGGTAAGTGAAAAATCCCAGGGCGGCAGAGCCTGCCCCCGGCTTGAACGGGGGACCGCCAACCACAGCGAGCTGCCGCTCGGAAAGCGCTTGCCCGCTCCCGTTGGTCGCTCAAATTTGCGCAAGATTCAAAGATTTGTATCGTTAGTAGTACAGGGCGGGAGAGCCTGCCCCCGGCTTGAACGGGGGACCGCCAATCCAAACGAGTACCGCTCGGAAGAGGATTGCCCGCTTCCGTTGGTCGCTGAAAGTTGCGTAAGTATCCAATGTTGTTTACGAATAGGGCCGGCGTGAGGAAAATCCAACCGGGTTTCTTGGTCGGTGAGTTAAGCTGGTGACCAGCAGTGCCAGAGCAAGGAGTGAATAAGTAGACGGCTCGGGGATCGCAACCGCCTGAGGAGGGGAAGCGTGACCGTTGTACTGCAATTGCCAATTCAAAAAGTCGACACCATCCACTTTGGAGTCCCCATTGGAATCGCCGGTTTCCCTGGTGGCCGTGGTGGTGGTTCCGTAATTTTGCTGCCAAATACTGAGGTCGTCTCCGTTGACCCAATTGTCGTCATTGAAGTCGGCATTGATCAACGAGAGTGGGCGAATCAAAGTCACGAAGGGATCGGAAAAACTTGAGCTCAGCGCCAAGCGTCCCGCATCCATGCCGGAAAAGGGTTCGAACGGCAAGGCCCCACCGTCGAAGGCAATCGCTGTGGCAAACGGAGATGGATTTTCAGTGCTGTCAAAGATCGCTTCCGTGAGAGGGGAACCCTCCACAGAAAACAAGCCACCGTTGCCTGTGGTAAAGATGTGATCGGCGTCGTCCGTGACGACCCCATAAGAAGATTGCATGTCCGCCAGCAGCAAGGTCAGGCTACCAATCTGGAGTCCCGCAGCATCGTCTGTCATGGGCAGGCGATGCAAGCGTCCTGAAAAGTTATTGGCATCCGCTTCCAGCACCAATAAGTCGCCCGTGGTGTCAAAGCTTAAGCCCGCCCCAAAATCCAGGCCTGCTGCTACGCTCGTGGTGTTGCCCGTGGCTCGATCCACTTGGAGGACCGCGCCGCTATTGTTCCCCAAGGCGGAGGTGACAAATACTTCCCCAGTCGAGCGAACTGCAATATCCGCAATGGTGGGAATTCCGGTGGCCAGGGTCTGTTGCATACCCGTTTTACTGACGGAGTAAATTCGCCCATCGGACGTGTTGTCCGTGATCAAAAAACCATCGGTGACGGGGTCATACGTCATGCCACCCACATAGAAATTGTTGGGGTCCGTTCCGGTGACTGGGATGTCCGTCCCCAACGTGTTGTCCGGGTGGATAACTCGAATGTGGGTTCTATTGCTGGAAAACTCGGCCGTCTCCAGTGCGTAGAGCACTCCCTGGGTGTCAAATGCCAGGCCTGTGGCGGAAGCATTGAGTGGTACGGTGTGTGTGGAGTATCCGTCAGGGACGGCATGGGCAGGTTGGACAAGACTG
>CAMYJY010000012.1 GCA_947258835.1 uncultured Pirellulales bacterium | reverse complement strand
CCCGCAACCCGCAACCCGCAACCCGCAACCCGCAACCCGCAACCCGCAACCCGCAACCCGCAACCCGCAACCCGCAACCCGCAACCCGCAACCCGCAACTCACATGTCTTCCCCCATCGATTGCTCCAAGGTCCGGTTTGCTATTTCCGTCGTTCGTGAAGCGGCGCAGTTGGTGCGCCGGGTGCAGCGGGAGATGGTTGTGGATGCTTTGTCCAAGGCGGATCAGTCACCCGTCACCGTGGCCGACTTTGCGGCCCAGGCCCTGGTGGGGCTGCGGTTGGCCGAGACCTTTCCTGATATGGGTTTTGTGGGGGAAGAGAGCGCCGAGACCCTGCGGACAGCGGAGGGGCGACCGACGCTGGAGCAGATCACGCATTTTGTGCGGCAAGTCGAGCCTGCGGCGACTCCCGACGAAGTGTGTCAGTGGATTGACCGCGGTACGGGCGAGCCTACGGACACCTTTTGGACCCTCGACCCGGTAGATGGCACCAAGGGTTTTTTGCGAGGGGATCAATATGCGGTGGCCCTGGCGTACCTTCAGGATGGCGTGGTCCGGGTTGGTGCACTGGGATGTCCCGAGCTGGTGGCAGGGGTTCAACCTGACAAAGACGGGGCGGGGTCGCTGCTGGTGGCCCGTCGCGGGAATGGCACGTGGGTCGGAGGGCTGGACGAAGGTGAAGCGACCACGTGGCAGCAATTAACGGTCTCCCAGCAAGCCCGTGTGGACCAGGCGAGGCTGCTGTGCTCGGTCGAAAAGGCCCATACCGACACCGGTGGCATCGGCCTGTTGGTAAAAACTTTAGGCATCACGGCGGACCCCGTGCCCATGGATAGTCAGGCCAAGTACGCTGTGTTGGCTGCCGGCGGTGGCGAGGTCAATGTGCGATTGCTGTCTCCCCAGCGGCCCGACTACCAGGAGAAAATCTGGGACCAGGCGGCCGGTTCGATCGTGGTCGAAGAAGCGGGGGGCCGGGTGACCGATCTGGCAGGGAAACCGCTCGACTTTTCCCAAGGCCGCACCCTGGCCTCCAATCGGGGGGTGCTGGCCACCAATGGTCTGTTGCACGATGCGGTGCTGTCCGGGCTGGTCCAAATCGATGCCTAATAAGGCGAGCGGCAGGTAAGTTTTTACCTGCGGCAGGTAAGTTTTTACCTGCCGCGTGATCGAAAATCCCAGCGAAGCGACTCCATTGGGCTGTCGATGGGTAAGTTCTCATCTGCCCAACGCCTAAAAGGGGTCTGATTGACGCCTTTCTGGGCAGGCGATAAACTGCAGGGCTGCTTGCGGATCGTCCGGCCCGATCTGTCAGCGTCCTATTTCTCCGGCCGATTAGTTTGAACGCTGGATGCCCGCCTGGGGCCTGTCGAGGCCCCCCGGTCAAGCCGGGGGCAGGCTCTCGGTTTGTTGGTACTGGCACCTCCCGCGGAGGTGTGCAGCTGGCCAGTGTGCCTTTGAAGGAGAGTATTTTGTCAACCAATCTCGTGCAGCAGCTGGTGGAATCGGGTGTGCATTTCGGCCATCGATCCAGTCGCTGGAACCCCAAGATGCGACCGTACATTTACGCCCGTCGCAATCAAATTCACATCATCGACGTCCGCGAGACCATCCGTGGTCTGCTGCGAGCTAAAAAGTATCTGGGCAATGTGGCGGGCCAGGGGAGTCTGATCTTATTCGTGGGGACCAAGCGGCAAGCGGGCGATGCCTTGCAAAAGGCCGCACGTCGTTGCGACATGCCCTTTGTCAACGATCGCTGGCTGGGGGGAACGCTTACCAATTTCCGCACAATCCGCAGTCGCCTGTCCCGGTTGGAAGAGCTGGAGCGGATCCGCGAGAGTGACGAAATCAATACCTACTCGAAGAAGATGCAGTCTTCGCTGAATCGCGAGTACCGCAAGATGTTTCGTAACCTTGACGGTATGCGGTCGATGAATCGCCTGCCCGAGTGTTTGGTGGTGGTGGATCCCAAAAAAGAAAAAAACGCGGTCAAAGAAGCCCGCAAGTTGGGAATCGCCACCGTGGCTTTGATCGATACGGATTGCGATCCCGATCAAGTCGATCTGCCCATTCCAGGAAACGACGACAGCATGCGCTCCATCGATTTGGTTGTAAATATCCTGGCGGACGCGATTGCCGAAGGCAAGGCCCAGGCGGCAGTCCAGCAACAACAGAAGTCCGAAGGCGCCGAGCCAGCTCCCAAGCCTGCCACGGTTTAATTTTATTTAGAGAGGAGTAATGCAGTATGGCTGAGATCACAGCCGCGATGGTCAAGCAGTTGCGGGATGAAACGCAGTTGCCAATGATGGAGTGCAAGAAGGCTTTGGGTGCGTCGGGTGGCGATATGGAGGCCGCCAAGCAAGCCCTCCGCGAAGCCGGCAAAAAGTTCATGGGCAAGCGGCAGGACCGTAGTACCGATGAAGGGCGGATCGGTGTGTATGCGAGCGTGGCCGATAGCGTAGGGGCCATCGTCGAGCTGCAGTGCGAATCGGCTCCCGTGGCGGCCAATGACGAGTTCATTCAGTTGGCCAACGATTTGGCACGGCAATTGGCGACCGGCCCCGGTGCCTCCACCCCGGAGGAACTTTGGGCGCAGCGGTCGCCTTCCCGCAGTGGTATGACCTTGGAACAGCAACGGGACGAGATCCAAAACAAGATTCGCGAGGTGTTCCGCTTGGCCCGTCTGGAACGCTTTGACGCTCCGTGCGGGGCCTTCGTGCACATGGCCAAGATCGGTGTGCTGTTGGAGGTTGTCGGCGGAGATGATGCTTTGGCCAAGGAAGTTTGCCTGCACATCGCGGCAATGAATCCGCAGGCCGCCAGCAAAGCCGACTTGGATCCACAGCTCGTGGAAAAAGAACGCGCCACGCTGGCTGAGGCAGCACGCAAGGAAGGGAAGCCGGACAATATCATCGAAAAAATGATTGAAGGCCGGATGCGTAACTTTTATGCCGAGCATGTACTGACCGAGCAGCCCTTTGTCAAGGACGAGAAGCAAACCGTGGGCGCGGTGTCGGCGGCCGGGGGCATGCAGTTGGTGCGATTTATTCGTTGGCAACTGGGCGAGTCGGGCAGCGGCAACGAGTCCAGCGCCGCCGCAGCGGCAACGGCTAGCTGAGTGCCGATCCCAACACCACAGGGGATGTTCCAGCGGCCATGAAGCATGGCAGACGGTTGTGGACGTGCAGCAAAGGAAAGATGGCGTTATGGCGGTTGACCAGCGGCCTCGCGGGCCCTACCGACGCATCGTGCTGAAACTCTCTGGCGAGAGCTTTGCTCTGCCGGGGGAACGCGGCATCTGCATGCAGGAGGTGGTGGATATTGCCTCACAAATTCACCGGGCCCGGCTGCAAGGGGTAGAAATTGCGGTCGTGATTGGTGGTGGCAATATCCTGCGCGGCGCCCAGTTTACGGCGGGCAATTCCAGTATCCAAGAGGCCACGGCCCATTACATGGGCATGCTGGCCACGGTCATCAATGGCCTGGCCTTGCAGGACGCTCTGGAGTCCCTGGACTGTGAAACACGCTTGACCAGTACGGTGAAAATGGACGGCGTCGCTGAGCCCTACATTCGCCGTCGGGCGCGACGTCACCTGGAAAAAGGAAGGATCGTGATTCTTGCCGGCGGCACGGGGGCCCCGTTTGTGACAACCGACACGGCGGCTGCCCAAAAGGCCTTGGAGTTGGGGGCGGACGTGTTGATGAAAGCCACCCGTGTGGATGGTGTGTACAGCGATGACCCGGAAAAGAATCCCCACGCTGTGCTCTACCAGCATCTACGTTTTGAGCAAGTTCAAGAACAAAATTTGCGGGTGATGGATCCCACGGCAATCGCCCACTGCATGGAACACGACCTGCCGATTTTAGTTTTTAATTACCGCCAAGATGGCAATATTGAACGCGCGGTGCGCGGGGAAACCCTGGGTACTACCGTCAGCAGTACCTGTCCCGCGGACGCGTCCGTGTAGCACAGTCCAGCACCTCGGCAGAGGCCACGTCCCCGAACCCGGTATGAAGCTATGGATCCCGAAGAAATTTTGCTCGACTCTGAAGAGCGTATGGAAAAGGCCATTGCCAAGTTGAAAAATGATTTGACAGGCATTCGTACGGGCCGGGCCAATCCCGGGCTGGTCGATTCTCTCCGGGTGGAGGCGTACGGATCGCAGACGCCTCTCAAGCAGATTGCTTCGGTCAGCGCCCCCGAGCCCACGCAGTTGGTCATTCGCCCTTTCGACCCCGGCACGATCAAGGACATCGAAAAAGCGATCATTGCTAGCGATTTAGGGCTGGCGCCGCAGAGTGACGGGAAAGTAGTCCGGCTCAACATCCCCGCCCTATCCACCGAAGTCCGCCGCTCGATGGTGGCCCGCACCAAGGACCTGGCCGAAGAGCAGCGAGTCGCGATTCGTAACATCCGCCGTGATGCCAACAAGCACGTTGACCAGAGCGAAAAAGAAAAGCTCATCTCGGAAGACGACAACAAGAAGTTGAAGGGCGAGATTCAAGAGCTGACCAAGAAATTTGAAGGTCTGATCAACGAGTCGGCCCAGGCCAAGGCCGCCGAAGTCATGGACGACTGATCGATGTGTGTCTAGGTGCTAGCACTGGGCGAGTTTCTCTTGTTGGTATTTGCCAACCTGCCGTATAATCCCGCGCAACGCGACTCAGTGCTAGTAACCGTGAAAATCTTCAAGAGGGAGAATATCGTATGTCTCGTTCCGAGACTGTTCGTCAGGATGACGATTCGCGCTCTATTGGTTTACGTCTGATGAGTTGGGCTTGGCAGCATCAGGTAGGTTGGATGGTGGCTGCAGCCGTAGTCCTGACGGGCCTGTTTCAGTTGCGTCAATTCACGGGGGAACGTCCGGCCCGCGCGGCTGCCCAGCCTGTGCAGACTGCTGAGGAAGAGGGCCCCGCGGTTCCACCGCACGATGTGATGGCCCTAGTCAACGGCCAAGATATTACCCGTGAGGCTCTGACCCAAGCCTGCCTGCAGCGCCATGGCGAGCAGGTGCTGGAGAGCCTGGTCAACAAACGCATGATCATGAGTCACTGCGCGAAGCGAGGGATTACGATTTCGGCGGCGGAAATTGCGGCCGAGGTCGATCGCATGGCCCAGCGTTTTAAGTTGGGGCGGGAGCAGTGGTTGGAGATGCTCCACAAAGAGCGCGGCATCTCGGCCGATGAATATGCCAGTGATATTGTGTGGCCCACCCTCGCCCTGCGCAAGCTGGCCGAGGGCAGCGCGATTGAAGTGACGGAGGCGGAACAGCAGCGGGCTTTTGAGCAAGAGTTTGGCGAGATGGTGCGGGCCCGCCTGATTGCCGTGGAAGACGCTCAGTTGGCCGAGGAACTGCAAGGCAAATTAGCGGCCGATCCCAGCCAGTTTGCCCGCACGGCAATCGAGCATTCCATTGATATCAATAGTGCCAGTGTGGGCGGACTGATCCAACCCATTCGCCGGCACGTGGGCGATGCGGGGATTGAGCAGGTTGCCTTTCGGCTGCAACCGGGGGAGATTTCCCCGGTGATTCAGGTGGCCAATCAATATGTCCTGTTGAAATGCGAAGGCCGGATTCCGGCCCGCAAGTTAAGTGAGGCGGAAGTCCAAAATCACGTAGTGGAAAAAATCCGAGACGAAAAACTCCGCCAGGTGGCCCATGGTCTTTTTGAGCGTTTGCAGTCTGCGGCGACGGTGCAAAACGTATACAACAATCCGCAGTTGCGGCAGACGATGCCTGGGGTGGTGGCCACGGTGAATGGCGATCGGATCACCCTCAAGGAGCTGGGCGAAGTTTGCCTCCGCCGGTATGGCGAGGAAATTTTGGAGCATGAAATCTCGCACCAGCTACTGCGGCAAGCCCTGCAGCGAGAGAATTTGCAGGTCACGCAGGCCGACCTGGACGCCGAAGTGCGTCATGCCGCCGTCTTGGCCGGTGTGGTGGACGAGCACGACCAGCCTGATTTGGAGACCTGGTTCAAAACGGTCGCGCAGGAACAGGGAATGAGTCGGGCCCTGTATTATCAATCCTCGGTGTGGCCCTCCGCAGCTTTAAAAAAATTAACCGCTCCGGAGGTACAGGTTACCGAAGCCGACATGCAAAAAGGGTTTGACGCCAATTTTGGTGAAATGGTTCGTTGCCGGGCCATTGTGCTGGGCAACATGCGCCGTGCGCAGGAGGTGTGGGAAAAGGCCCGGCAAAATCCGTCGGCGGACTATTTTGGTGATCTGGCCGAAGAATATTCCATCGAACCGACCACGCGCTCGTTGCGCGGCGAGGTGCCGCCGATCAAGCGGTACAGCGGGCAAAAGCAACTGGAGGAGGCTGCCTTCCAGTTGCAGCCGGGCCAGCTGTCAGGCATCGTGCAGACGGGTGATAAATTCATTGTGCTCCGCTGCGAGGGCCGGACCGAGCGGATGAATGTTGAGCGGGCCACGGTGGATGCGATCTTGCAACGCGACATCTACGAGAAAAAATTGCGGCTGGCAATGAACGAAAAATTTGCGGCCATCCGCGCTGAGGCCCGGATCGACAACTATCTGGCCGGGACCTCGCAGGCCCCGCCGGCCCGTGCCGAGGATGGGCCGGCTGTCCACCGCGACGTCGCGGTGCGGCCCACCGCTGCCGAACGGTAGAAGTTGGAGCCGTTTTTCCGTTTTTCGAGTTGCCCTAACAGCTCTCTCGGCAGCCTGGCTCAGCAGAGGCCAGCACGGCCGGTGAATTTTGCTGGCATGCCACCATTGGGTCGCGAACCCACAGGGGCTATAATTCTACGAACGGTGGCAGTTGCACTTACGACCGATCTTTCGAGCAGACTGCGTCATTTGGCTGAATAGTAACGCATTTTCGAAATTTGCCATAAAAAATTCTTACTGTTGGTAGCATCATGTCCGCTGGCCCGCCTCCCCCAGAACCGACCTTTCAGGTGGAGGTTGCGCAGCGCGTGAAGCGTTTGCCGCCCTATCTGTTTGGTCGTATCAACCAACTCATTTACGATAAACGGGTAGCCGGAGATGACGTGATCGAACTGGGGATGGGCAATCCTAGTGATCCGCCCCAAGAGATCGTGATCGACAAGCTTGCCGAAGCGGCCCATGACCCGCGGAATCATCGTTACAGCAAGTCCAATGGGATCGCCAACTTGCGGCGGGAGGTAGCCGCCAAGTACCTCAAGAAATACGGCGTGCGGATGGACCCCGAACGCGAGGTAATCACTTGCCTGGGGTCGAAGGAAGGTTTCAGCCACCTGTGCCTGGCCCTGATGGGCCCGGGCGAGACGGCCATCGTGCCGGCCCCCTATTTTCCCGTGCATGTTTATGCCGTGGCTTTGGCCTCCGGCAATGTGATTTCGCTACCGGTGGCCAATAGCGAAAAATTTCTGTCCGACGTGGCGTATACCTGCGAAACGCTGTATCCCAAGCCCAAACTCCTCATCTTGTGCTATCCCCACAATCCTTCCAGCGCCGTGGTGGAGCAGCCGTTTTATGACGAGGTCGTGCAGCTGGCCAAAAAATATAACTTGATGGTGATTAGCGACTTCGCCTACGCCGACGTGGCCTTCGACGGCTACCAGCCGCCTAGTTTTTTGGCCTCGCCGGGGGCAGCCGAGGTGGGCGTGGAATTCACCACCATGAGCAAGGGCTACAACATGGCCGGCTGGCGGGTAGGTTTTTGTGCCGGCAATGCCGCCATGATTCAGGCCTTGGCGACCATCAAGGGCTATTATGACTACGGCATGTTCCAGGCGATTCAAATCGCCGCCATCATGGCCCTCCGCCATACGGAAGCCGCTGTGGAAGCGCAGGCCCTGATTTACCAAAGTCGTCGCGATGCGCTTTGCGAGGGGCTGGAGCGGTTGGGCTGGGAGAGCAACATTCCGCAAGCGGGCATGTTTGTCTGGCAACCCGTGCCCGAGCCCTGGCGGAGCCGGATGAGCACGATGGATTTTGCCATGCTCTTGCTCGAAAAGGGGAATGTGGCGGTGAGCCCGGGCAGTGGTTTTGGTCCCGCCGGCGAGGGATTTTTGCGGATGTCGCTGGTGGAAAACGAAGCCCGGCTGCGTCAGGCGGTGCGGCAAATCAAACGTTGTCTGGCAGATGCCGAGGCCGAATTCTCCGAGCGGCCGCCAGCGGAGTCGGTGGTGGGTTAAAGCAAAGTCTCTCTATTTCTTCTAACGATACTGCTGGACGCTCACGATCTAGCTTCGCTGAGGCTAGACTGTTAACAAAGCCTTGATAGCTCGATCAAGACTCGGCGATCTTCTGGCTGCACGGTTCGGACACCACGTAGTACGAACAAAATCGCATAGAACTTCGTTGTAACGCGGGCCGATGCTAGCCGATCCCTCTGGCAGCATTTCCTTGTGTATTTTCCGTTTGCCCTTTTTTCGTACTATGCCTAGTAGGTGTTGCTTCGGATCTTTCAGCGTGTCCGGATCGCTTGAGAAATTAGCGGCGGCTATCTGAATGTATCTGCTCAAGGCGATGTGGTCGGCGAGAATCCACGATTCGATCTCTCTTACCGCCACGCGAAAAATCACCTCTTTTGGCAGTGCGATTTTAGGAATCTGGAACCATGTTCGAATTAGTTCTCCAGCACAAGCTGCTGAATCCAAATCCGTCAGTGTGAGAGTGTATAGCCCCGCTTTGGCCATTTTTATGAACGAATGACACTTCTTTCGAATCTCACTGCATCCATTCATGATCGCAGGAAAACCAGGGTGAAAGATCAGTTGGTTCTTTGCCTGCGCATTTCGTGTTGACACAAGCCTTCTCACCACGGCCGCACTTGGTTCATCCTCAACAAATGAATAGCAGTAGATCGTTGCCAAGCTAGATCCTTTGAATCGTTTCGCCCGTCTTTGGTAATAGAACGTCAGCAGGTGAGAGTCCCGCCTGCATTGCCGCAATATCCTCTCTTGAAGGCGGCTCGATCCGTGTCGCCTCTCCACCTTTTCCAGGCTTTAAGATCAAGAAATCTCCAACAACGCTCTTGCTTGATAGCATGACTTCGCTATGCGTACTAACGACAATTTGACCGCCTGATTTTCGTCGTGACTGACGTGTTTTGTAAAGTAGACCGGGTATCTGCTCCACAATGGCTTTATGCAAAGAAAGTTCTGGTTCTTCAAGCAGTATCATTCTGTTCGATGATAATAGCGTCCAAAGCATGGCTATCATTCGCAGTGTTCCGTCAGAGAATTGATCCTCGCGTTGCCAGCCAGCATTGGGTCGCCAGTGATTGTAGAGCATTTCCAAATGCGGGCGTCCCGTGGCATCATCCTTCACAAAACGCAATTGTTCCAAGTTTGGAATGACTTTTTGGAGAATCTCTTCAATCGTGCGCAGTCGGAAATCACGCGTTCGCGACTGAGTTCCGGTTATTTCTTCGAGGAACCCCTGTCCAAACGGGTCTGACTCCAGGTGCTTCAAGGCTAAATGATCGCTGTACTTCAGTAACTGCGGAACCAAGTGCAGATACAAAACGTCGGTGAAGAATGTTGATATCTCGCGGAATTCGCGATTCATATTTATCTGCTCTAAATGTGTCTGTGTCAGCCTTTCCCTATCGTCCTTGTCCTCTTCGTTAGGTCGTCTAAATGTTAGCTTATTGTGATGGTGAGCTTCTTCTTTCAGAACGATGGGGCGTTGCTTGCCCGTCCCCTCATGGTTGAACCACAGCACGTATCTCCAGTCAGGGGGGGAGTTCTGGTCTTCCAGTGATTCTCGGAATTCAAATTCGAGTTCGATCCATGGCTGTTTTCGCGCGGCTAAACTTCGCACCTTGCTTAGCCCCCCCCGCGTATCTATCGCCTGCTGCAAGCCACCACCCTTTGGGTTGGCAATGTCTCGCATGAACCTGAAAACATCCAAAAGATTGGATTTTCCGGATGCGTTGGGGCCGATCACATATGTCGTCTCCCGGAAGTTGGCCTCAACCTTTGTGAAGTTTCGCCAATTTCGTAACTTGAGATTAGAGATGTACATTTTCTTCACTGACCAGTAGAAACTTTGGATTCGGTTCAGTTTAACGGAGAGAGTCGCCAATGGAAGGGTTGTGTGCGTGCCAATGCGTCTGTGGCGGCCTAAGCACGCACACATTTCCGGCTATCTTCTGGCGATAGTGAGCGAAGTCGGGGTTTGCCTGAGCAGGCATGACAAACCGGTGTGGTAAAGCCCGTGTTGGTGAATGCAGCGGCAATATCCATCGGCGGGCAGAAATGTAGCAGAACGCAAGGCGCGCACTTGCGGCGGGAGTGCTGGGAATCACGACGCGGCAGCCGTATTTATTCCTTCTGCGGAAAATTCTAGGGCCCCTACAGCGGACGTTGTTGTCGCGTTATAATGGAAAGGCCCAAAAAAAGATAATGGAAAGGCCCAAAAAAAGAGGGTCCTCGCTCGCCGGAACAAGGACCCTCATAATTATTAGGCTGACCCGATTTAGTGAAACCGGAGACCCACAGCCTATGCCAGATCATCGGCAGCCACAGGCGTCGATGTTCACTGTGTTGGGCTGAAAGGTCGCAGCTTCGCGGTCGGTGTCCCCGTTGCCACACCCCTATCCTGCATAACCGGTACCTTTGACCCACCATGCCCCACCCCGCAAAATTAGCTCTCGAAGATGGTACCGTCTTTACTGGCGTCTCCCTGGGTGTCCCTGGCGAGGTGCAGGGCGAGGTCTGTTTCAATACCTCGATGACCGGCTATCAAGAAATTCTGACCGATCCCAGCTACCGCGGGCAGATTGTCACCATGACCTATCCGCAAATCGGTAATTACGGGGTTACCAGCGAAGACTTGGAAAGTGCCCGTCCGCATCTGGCGGGCTTTGTGGTGCGGGAAAATAGTCGCCTGCGGAGTAATTTTCGCTCCGAAGCCACCTTAAGCGAGTTTCTCCAGGAGTGGGGGGTGGTGGCCATCGAGGGGATCGACACGCGCGCCCTGGTGCGGCGGATTCGCTCGGCGGGGGCCCTCCGCGGCGTGCTGTCGACCCAAGATCTGGACGATGCGAGCTTGGTGGCCAAAGCCCAGGCCAGCCCGGGCTTGCTAGGGCGGGATCTGGTCCGCGAAGTCATTCCGGACCGGCCCTGCGATTGGCGCGAGCCAACCAGCAGCTGGACCCACTTAAATCCGCAGGCGGGACGGCCAGCTGCGGAGGTCGACTCTGGGCCGCATGTGGTGGCCTTGGATTTTGGCATGAAATGGAATATTCCCCGCCATCTTTATCAGCAGGGCTGCCGCGTGACGGTGCTGCCGGGAACGTGCTCGGCGGAGGAAATACTGCAGCAACAGCCGGATGGTTTGTTTCTATCCAATGGCCCGGGCGACCCGGAACCGCTGGAGTATGCTATCGGCACCATTCGCCAGCTGTTGGGCCAGCAGCCAATTTTTGGGATTTGCCTAGGCCATCAGCTGCTGTCCCTGGCTTGCGATGCCAAGACTTTTAAGATGAAATTTGGCCATCGGGGTGCCAATCAACCGGTACAGCGGCTGGCCGATCAGACCGTCGAAATCACCTCGCAGAATCACGGTTTTGCCGTCGACGAAGACTCGCTGCCCAGCGAACTAGAAGTGACCCACCGCAGCCTCAACGACCGCACCATCGAAGGGGTGCGTCATCGAGAGGTCGAGGCCTTTAGCGTGCAGTATCACCCTGAGGCCAGCGCGGGCCCGCATGACAGTCATTATTTGTTTGCGGAGTTTATGGGGAAGATGGGCGCTAGGCGCTAGGCGCCTAATTCTTTGTCAACAACGAAATCACCTCAATGGCGGCCAGCGTGTGTTCGGGCGTGCGGATGTTGGCTTGATCGCAGGACCGCGTGATCTCGATGGCATAGCGAAGGTACTGCTCTCGAGATTCCTCGACAAGGTCCCAACCAATGGTGCCCACGACTTGGGGCCAGAGAGTGTAGGCTTGCTGGAGCGCTTGTGGATTGCCTTGCAGTGCGGCAAAGATGGCATCATCCAGATCTTCCAACAGCGCGTTGACTTCTGGAGAATCCGCCGTGAGCATTTTTGATGGAGCCTGCAAGGCGTTACCGACATCCTCGGTCTTGTCAGCATGGCGGGCATGGGGGCGTAGATTTTTATCGTTCATGGCGGTTGGCCTTCTCCGGGAGATTTCCTGGTTTGTGCCGGGCTTATGCTGGGGCATCCACATCATCAGAAGATAGCTGGCCCTGATGCTCCAAGAGCAGGCGCATCTGCTGAAATTCTTGTCGCCAAGCTTGACGCTCGGCCGCTGTTTCAGCTCGCTCAGCTTCCAGTGTAACACGCAGTTCATCCGCGCGTTGGCTGGCGACTTTGAGTTCCGTTTCTAAAACGACCTGCCGCCTTTCCAGTGTTTCCAGGTCACCTAATTGCTGCGAGTTTTTTTCTTCCAGCTGCTGGAGCTCCCCACGGGCCTGCCCGAGTTCTTGTTTCCAGCAACCGATCTGTTCGCGGAGCACGTGCTGCTGTTGTTGAGATTCCTCCAGCTTCTCTTCGCGGCGATCAAGCTCCGCCTGCTTGTGATCCAGTTCCGAGTGCCATGCCAAAAGTTCATCCTGTAAGTTATCTAAGGCATGGAATGATTCACGCACCCAGTTGTCGAGCTGCAGCGGCTCCCCTGGGAACGGATGAGACAGTCCCTGGGCAGGCTGTTCGGACGGAAGTGTGTTGGGGCTGGACATATTGGAATGCTACCTCAGCAGCGCTAGGACAACGCTTCCTCAAGACGGGGAACTATGGTTCGGCCAGCTCGGATGGCCGCAGGTCCGTGAAGACGGTGAAAAGTTGGTCAGTCGATAGAAACAAGCAGCCACGGATCCCAGACAAAGGATCAATAAATCGTAGCTCACGAATAGGTCCCAAGCAAAACCCCCCAGCAATTTTATGCGAGGGCGGTAGAGCCTGCCCCCGACCAGATCGGGGGACCGCCGGCCAATGCGAGCTACCGCTCGGGGGTGATGGCCCGCTCCCGTTGGTCGCTGGCATTCGTGCGGGCAGCAAAAAATCCCACTGTTGGCAGTGTCAGGATTTTTGGCGGAGGATGTGGCGTTTTCGCAACAAATCAGTGAGCTGTTTATAGCAAGTGTCGAAAAGGCGTTGTGCTGCCAGCGGGTCGCACTGCGTGAGGGCGCACCTCGCGGTTTGCTGTAGGCACAGTATCGTCATTCCCGCGCAAGCGGGAATCCAGTAGCGGGCGCCGGTAGTCTAGATTCCCGCCTGCGCGGGAATGACGCGGGAGCCAAGAAAGGCCCCCCCCCCCAAGTCGGGGCCCCTCACCGGAAACACCAGCCGCTGCACAAGGGATTACCAAACCGCAAGGTGCGCTCCTGCGTGGCTCCCCTTGGTTTTCATGTGGATCACAACCACGTATTTTCGTAAGCTGCTTCAGTCCAGCTCGCTCCCCGCCTAGAATTCCGCGCTCCCCGGCGTGCGTGGGAACGGGATGACGTCTCGGATGTTGGCCATGCCCGTAACGGCTTGGACCATCCGCTCGAGGCCCAGGCCAAATCCCGCGTGCGGGACGGTGCCGTACTTTCTTAAATCGAGATACCACCAGTAGTCCTCGGGACGCAGGCCCTGCTCGTTCATGCGAGCGGTCAGTACGTCCAGGCGATCTTCGCGCTGGCTGCCACCAATAATTTCCCCCACTTGAGGCAGTAGCACGTCCATGGCCCGCACGGTTGGTCCGGCACTGGCGTCGTCGTCGTGATTCATCTTCATGTAAAACGGTTTGATCTGGGCCGGATAGTCGTACAGGATCACGGGGGCTTGAAAATACTTTTCGGTCAAATAGCGTTCGTGCTCGGCCTGCAGATCCGTACCCCACGCGATGGGGTACTCAAACTTTTCTCCCGCTTGGACGAGGATCTCGATGGCGTCGGTATAGCTAAGGCGATGGAACGACGTGTCAACAATCGTTTGCAGCGTGGCCTGCACGGTGTCGTTGATCCGCTCTTGGAAGAACTGCAGGTCCGCGGCACAGTCGGCGAGCACGTCACCCACAATGCGTTTGAGGAAGCACTCGGCCAACTGCATGTTGTCGGCCAATTCGTAGAAGGCGACTTCCGGCTCGACCATCCAAAATTCGGCCAGATGCCGTGAGGTGTGAGAGTTTTCCGCGCGAAAGGTTGGTCCAAAAGTATAAATTTTCCCCAGGGCCGTGGCATAGATTTCGCCTTCGAGTTGTCCCGAGACGGTGAGATAGGTGGGTTGGTCAAAGAAGTCTTGGGTGTAGTCCACGGCCCCAGACGGCGTGCGCGGGGCTTGGCCCGGGTCGAGTGTGGTGACGCGAAACATTTCCCCCGCGCCTTCGCAGTCGCTGGCGGTGATAATGGGGGTTTGGATATAGAGGAAACCGTCTTCCTGAAAAAAATCGTGAATTGAGCGACAAATCCGGTTGCGGACCCGCATCACCGCGCCCAAGGTGTTGGTGCGTGGCCGGAGGTGGGCCCACTCTCGCAGTTTTTCGAGGGAGTGCCGTTTTTTTTGCAGAGGATAGCTTTCGGGGTCGGCCCAGCCGTGGACGGTGATCTCCGTGGCATGCATTTCCGTGGTCTGTCCCCGACCTCCGGAGGGTTTGATTTCGCCCCGCACAGTCACACTGCAGCCGGCCGTAAGCCGGCGGACTTGGTCTTCGTAGTTGGGAAGCTCCGCATCGGCGATGACCTGCATGTTGGCCAGTGAGCTGCCGTCATTCAGCTCCAAAAAGCTAAACCCTCCTTTGGAATCGCGGCGGGTACGAATCCAACCTTGCAAGATTGCTTGCTGGCCAAGAGCTGACTCGTGACGGGCACGCTCAACGGAAAGTTTTTCTACAGTGGCCAACGGGGTGTCTCACTGGGAGGATAGCCAGCGTTCTGCGTCGAGGGCGGCCATGCAGCCGGTGCCGGCGGCCGTGATGGCTTGGCGGTAGTAATCGTCGGCTACGTCGCCGGCGGCGAACACACCTTCAATATTTGTGTTGGTGCGGAACGGTACGGTCCACTGGAGATACTTTTTTTCTGTCATGGCGAGCTTGCCAATCAGGAAATCCGTGTTGGGTGTATGCCCAATGGCCATGAACGCACCGGCAGCTTCGATGTTTCGGGTGCTTTGGTCCAGCGTGGACTGCAGGCGAACTCCGGTGACTCCCTGTTCGTCGGTCCCCAGGATTTCATCCACGACGGAATTCCATTGGATATCGATTTTGGGATTGTCGAGGGCGCGCTGGGCCATGATCTTGGAGGCGCGCAGTTCATCCCGTCGGTGGATCAGGTAGACCGTGCTGGCGAACTTGGAGAGATAGTCGGCTTCTTCGACCGCCGAATCTCCACCGCCCACGACCACCACGGGGCGATCACGAAAACGCGGCAAGGCACCATCGCACACGGCGCAGGCACTGACCCCGGCGTTTTTGAATTTTTCCTCTGACGGGATGCCCAGGTAATTGGCCCGGGCACCGGTGGCGATGATGACGCTGTGGGCTTCGACTGTTTTTCCCTCGCTGGCCCGAATCCGAAACGGCCGGGTATCGAAGTCGACTTCGACCACATCGTCGGTAATCACTTGGGTGCCAAAATTCGTGGCCTGTTGCCGCATCAGGTGCATCAGCTCGGGGCCGGAGCAGCCTTCTTTTTGGTGCATATCGACCATCCAGTGATGCTCGGCCGAGAGGGAGGACCGCAGATACTGGGTTAAGTCGCCGGCCGGAAATCCGGGGTAGTTCTCAACTTCGGTCGTAAGCGCCAACTGTCCCAGGGGCAACGTTCCTTGCAGGCGGTTGTCTTCGTTGACCGCGCCCTCGAACACCACAGGCTGGAGACTGGCGCGGGCGGTATAGATGGCGGCAGCCCAACCAGCGGGCCCGCTGCCGATGATCACAACATGTTCAGGCACTCTCGTCATCCTTTTCAAACTGGTTTTGGGATGGGCACGAAGAAAGGCCCAATTATAGGGGGACGGTGGGGGTGCGTAAACCAACCCCGTTCTGCCCACAACCGCCGCGGGACTATTTCCCTGGCAGGGCCCTTGGAGTCTAATAAATCTTTGAATCTTGCTTAAATTTGAGCGACCAACGGGAGCGGGCAAGCGCTTTCCGAGCGGTAGCTCGCTTTGGTTGGCGGCCCCCCGTTCAAGCGGGGGGCAGGCCCTGCCGCCCTGGGTTTTTCGATGCTCACACTGTTGATTGCGATTGGTTCGCTGCTGGGATTTGTGGTGGCCTACCACACCTACGGACGTTGGTTGGCTCGCCGGATCTTTGCCTTGGATCCGCGGGCCGAAGTGCCCAGTCGCCAATTCCGCGACGATGTTGATTTCGTGCCCACGCGGAAACAGGTGGTGTTTGGCCATCATTTTACGAGTATTGCCGGTACGGGGCCGATTGTCGGGCCCGCCATTGCCGTGTTTTGGGGTTGGCTACCGGCACTGCTGTGGGTGGTCTTGGGTTCGATCCTGATTGGCGCGGTGCATGATTTTGGGGCGTTGGTAGTGAGCCTCCGCCACCGCGGTCAAACCGTGGGCGAGGTGGCGGGGCGCGTCATCACGCCGCGGGCCAAGGTCCTGTTTTTGTTGGTGTTGTTTTTCGCCTTGACGGTGGTGATGGCCATCTTTGGTTTGGTGATCGCGTCCATCTTTAGTCTCTATCCAGAGTCGGTGCTTTCGGTGTGGCTGGCGATGCCGTTGGCGGTGATCGTGGGGTATTGGGCGATGAAGACCGGTGGCAGTTTGGTGCTCCCTGCCGGGCTGGCTCTCCTCTTGCTCTACGGGGC